>NZ_PTRH01000030.1:0-29157 GCF_002965045.1 Escherichia sp. MOD1-EC6300
GGTGTCCACGGCACTGCCACCGCTGGAAACTTGCTGTTCCCCGGTATTAATGAGAGTCCCGGAGACACTTCCGCCACTGAAAACAGTCTGCAGTCCCCCCTCAATGGTTGTGTCAACGGCACTGCCGCCGCTGGAAACTCGCTGCTCCCCGCCACGAATGATGGTCCCGGTAGCAAGGCCTGCATTAGTAATACTCTGCTCCCCACCACGGTAAATGGTCGTGGTGGTTACACTGCCACCGCTTGAGATGACCTGGTAACCACTGTTGATTGTAATCTCCGACGCTGAGCCTCCGTCGTAAATCGTCTGGACTCCCCCGACAATGAGCGTCTCAGTTGCAACCCCACCACTTAATACATTCTGCCAGCCACTAGTAATTGTGGTCTCAATAGCTCTGCCACCATCGCTAACCTCCTGGAATCCCCCTTTAATGGTGGTGTTGATGGCAGAGCCACCACTGGAAATGAGCTGGAAGCCATTATTAATAACGGTGCCGCTGGCTATACTGCTATCGTAGAGAGCCTGGAACCCGGCATTAATAGTGGTGCTGGTAGCACTGCCACCACTGGAAACCTCCTGGAATCCGGCATTAATAATGGTGCTGGTAGCACTGCCACCACTGGAAATATTCTGGAACCCGCCATTAATTGTGGTGCCTGTTGCGTTGCCACCATTGAAAACTGTCTGATAGCCATCCAGTGTGGTGTTAATCGCACTTCCCCCACTGGAAATGTGCTGCTCCCCACCATCAATGATCGTGCCATTAACACTTCCGCCATCAAAAACAGTCTGTAGTCCCACCTCAATGGTGGTGTCTACAGCACTACCACCGCTGGAAATGTTCTGCTCACCTCCGCTAATGTGAGTCCCGGAGACATTTCCGCCATTGAGAACAGTCTGAAGCCCCTCCTCAATGGTAGTGTCTACAGCACTACCACCGCTGGAAATGTTCTGCTCACCTCCGCTAATGTGAGTCCCGGAGACATTTCCGCCATTGAGAACAGTCTGAAGCCCCTCCTCAATGGTAGTGTCTACAGCACTACCACCGCTGGAAATGTTCTGCTCACCTCCGCTAATGTGAGTCCCGGAGACATTTCCGCCATTGAGAACAGTCTGAAGCCCCTCCTCAATGGTGGTGTCTACAGCACTACCACCGCTGGAAACTCGCTGCTCTCCTCCGCTAATGAGTGTCCCTGATACATTTCCGCCATTGAGAATGGTCTGCAGCCCCCCCTCAATGGTTGTATCTACGGCACTACCACCGCTGGAGACTAGCTGCTCCCCGCCACTGATGATGGTTCCGGTCGCAAGACCTGCATTGTGAATACTCTGCTCCCCACCACGGTAAATTGTGGTAGAAGTTACACTGCCGCCGCTGGAGATGACCTGGTAACCACTGTTGATGGTACTATCTGAAGCTGAGCCTCCATCGTAAATCCACTGAATGCCTCCATTTATGGCCGTCTCAGTTGCAGAGCCACCACTGGATATTTCCTGCCAACCGCCACTATTAATAGTGGTTGCTGTAGCACTTCCTCCACTGCTGATGAACTGGATACCAGAATTATTTATAGTGGTACCACTTGCACTTCCCCCCTCACCAACTTCCTGAATCCCGCTTTGAATAGTGGTGTCAACAGCACTGCCACCGCTGGAAATGAGCTGGACGCCACCATTAATAGTGGTGCTGGTAGCACTGCCACCATTGGAAACATCTTGGAATCCGGCATTAATAATGGTGCTGGTAGCACTACCACCACTTGAAATGTTCTGGAATCCGGCATTAATAACGGTACTAGTAGCACTGCCACCATTGGAAACCTCCTGGAACCCATTTTCAATAGTGGTTTCAATAGCATTGCCTCCACTGGATATATATTGAGTTCCCCCATCGATAACGGTATTAGTCGCACTGCCACCATCGGAAATATACTGATCCCCTCCGCTAATTAGTGTATTAGTGACACTTCCACCACTCGAAATATCTTGGTAACCACCATTAATGGTCGTCGTTGAAGCGGTACCACCATTAAAAATTATCTGTGCCCCATCATTGATAGTCGTGCTTATAGCGCTGCCACCACTGGATACGTATTGCTCTCCGCCATCAATGGTGGTATTAAATGCGGAATCACCTGCTGATAAAGACATTGAGCTACTATAATCAAGTATTTCATCATTAAATACTTGGGCAAGAGCAGGTACGGTTGGCAACATAAGCCCCGCAATTAGTCCGGCTAACATTGTTCTCTTTATTTTTCGATGCCGTTGCCCACCTTTGCGGGTTAGCTCAGAAGTCACCACCCACATACCAGAAGATTCGTTCCATACAATATTATAGATTTTATTCATTACTCCACCTTGAATGATTCATACCAATACTACTTTGTTCTGCCAGAGAGGCATGAAGTTTGTCGATGACGCCGTTTACCTGCTTCCCCGTAATCAGGCGTGTACATTCAAATTGTCTGGGGGTGTTTTTATGTCTCGGACACCACAGAAAATCTTTATGATCAAAATTCAGTGAAGTATCATCCCAGCATCCGTTACATCCATGGGAACTAAATATTCTCCATGGGGTATAAAATTCACTGACAGGAAGCGTAAAACCACTTATTAGTACAACAGGGATATGAGTTGCCCATGCCAGCCAGGAGAGCCCGCTGGATAAACCAATAAAAAAACTGGCATGATGTAACAGATTCACCCGTTCCTGCAGAGGTATTTTCCCTGTAAAGTCTTCTGCTCCCCACGGAATATGGTTCCAGACAAAGCCCTGACCATAATGAGCATGCAGATCAATACACAGTACCCGATACCCCAGCGATTTGAGATGGGCTACAACCTCACTCCAGCCAGTACCGTTGTTCCAGTATTTCGCCTGACAAGTGGATTGTGTCGCGATACATACATAAGGTTCATTAATGCTTCTGGGGGCTGAAAGATTAAGTCGGACTGGTGATTCCCGGGGATCCACTCCCAGAATGTATCCAGCGGAACGATGAAAACCAACCTGGCGAAAATCAATTGGCTGGTTAGTTGTATCGCCACCAAAATACAGTCCTACACGATAAGTTGCATATGGCGTAATCGTATGAGGATTATCTGGAGTAGAAAATTGAATCTGCGGATATTGCGGTGCCAGTAGTTCAATAATCTCCTGTGCCATAGTGCATTCCAGTTGACACTTATGTAGCGTCTGAAACCTTTCAGCATAAGGAAACCATCCGAGTAAATCACCTAATGTACCGGTAGGAAACGAAATCAGCACAGGCTGATTTTTTAAATTCAACGTTTCATCCATTAAGGGCGTGTCGTTTCCCCTATGGAATACCTGAATACGAAAACGAATGAAGTATTTTTTACAGCTCCTTACCCAGCCATTATCTGCATCGCAGCTAAAAAGAATGTTCCCCGAATCAGCATCCATCAGACGAACATGCCATTTCCCCTCAGGGAGCAGTACACGCGCCCCATCATTAAAATCATATCGGATACCCTCAGGTCCGGACTGAGTCGGTTTCTCTGGCGGAGTAATAAAATATGTGTTTATCAATTTGGACATATCTTTATCATTAAAATTAATAATGATTTATTATAGGATGGTTACGGCTATTTGCTGCATTTCTGACAATTTGTGCATTGAATCACATTGATAATTACAATCATCTCAGAAAGGTATCGTAAAAGACTCCGACATTTCTCTTGAGCATCAAAAATCACTATCAATTCAGTCACATACTGATATACAGATATAAATCATTTAAACTAAATATTACTCAATGGCAGGAGTATATTACCCGTTAGCGCCGATTTTTCTCTTGAGATAAGAGCGCTCGGTTAAGCCTCCTGTCACATAAAAATTACCATTACTGAAATACATACGCACTTTTGTTTTAAACAGTTCCTGAAAGGATATCTTATTCTTATACCCATAATGTACACACCACTAAAACTGCCTGGACGCAGGTATGCTAATGTCTAAATTGTGCATTATTGAACAATAACCCACAGTCTCGTTAGCTTATTGTGCACTTGCTGCGTAATAAGCGTACAGCGAGGGCCGTATTGACGGGGATGTGTTATTCAGCTGGCAGTGCTATGCGCCACGGAAGCAGTTCGCTGACCCGGTTGACCGGCCAGTCTGCTATGACGCCAAGCACATGGCGAAGGTAGCTTTCTGGATCCACGTCATTCAGTTTGCACGTCCCGATCAGGCTGTACAGTAGCGCTCCCCGCTCACCACCATGGTCAGAGCCGAAGAACAGGAAGTTTTTACGATCCAGACTGACCGCCCGCAGGGCATTTTCAGCGATGTTGTTGTCGATTTCCACCCAGCCATCGTTCGCATAGTACGTCAGTGCCGGCCACTGGTTAAGTGCGTACGCGAACGCCTTCGCCAACTCTGAGTGTCGCGACAGGGTCTTCATCTTTTCACGCAACCAGCTTTCCAGGGATTTCAACAGCGGTTTCGTTTTTCGCTGACGTTCAGCAAGCCGCTGCTCTGCCGGCATTCCCCTTATATCCGCCTCTATGGCGTACAACTGACCGATCTGCTCCAGGGCTTCTTCCGTCAGTGCTGACGGGATGCGGACGTGCACATCGTGGATCTTTCGGCGGGCATGAGCCCAGCAGGCAGCTTCCGTTATCCCTCCATTGCGATACAGCTCGTTGAACCCGGCGTACGCATCCGCTTGCAGCACACCGCTGAAGCAAGCAAGATGAGTCTGCTGATGGATGCCTTTTCTGTCCGGGCTGTAAGCGAACCTCACTGCAGGTGCCAACGCTGACCCGGCATTGCGGTCATCACGAACATACGCCCACAACCGCCCGGTCTTCGTCTTCTTATTACCCGGCAGCAGTACCTGGACCGGGGTATCATCGGCATGGAGTTTGCCGTCAGTCATGACATAGCCATGAAGCGCCTCTTCCAGCGGAGACAGCAGCCGGCAGCATGCATCCACCCAGCCCGACAGCAGTGAACGCCTCAGCTCCACACCTTGCCGGCCGTATATTTCTGACTGGCGATACAGCGGGGTGTGCTCTGCATACTTCGAGGTCAGCACGCGGGCCAGCAGCCCCGGTCCGGCGATACCCCGCTCGATGGGCCGCGAAGGTGCAGGTGCCTGCACGATGGCATCGCGCTGAGTACAGGCATGTTTTCCCGTACCGTCCGGATAACCCGGAAGGCGCTACGCATCAACTCCAGCTGTTCGGCGGTATCCTCGCCCAGATAGCTCAGTGAACCGCCGCAGTTCGGGCAGCACGGCGCCGCAGGCTACAGTCGCTTTTCGTCACGGGGTAGTGATTCAGGGAACGGCTTACGGGTGCGGGTCTGACGCAACGGACGCTGTACTGCCGGGTCATACACCCTACCAGTCAGCGTATCGCTCTCTTTCTGAAGCCGGTTCAGATCGGCTTCCATTTGTGCGATACGGCGGGAGACTTTTTCGGAACGACTGCCGAAGTTCATCCGGCGGAGTTTATCCAGCTGCGCCTGCAGATGGTCTATTTCGCGCTCCCGGTTGCTCAGCTTTTCCTGCAGGGCGTGGATCAGCGCTTCCTGTTCGGCCAGGCGCTGTTTCAGCAGGAAGATGTCGTCAGAAGAAATGTCGTTCATAAGCCTGTATTTTACCGGGCTTATTCTGTAACAACCAGGATAAAGAGATTTACAGCATGGTCAGGGAGGTCAGCAGCCGCTTGGGCTGTCGCCAGTCGATACCTTCCAGCAGCATCGCCAGCTGCGCCTGCGTAAGGAACACTTTGCCATCACGGGCTGACGGCCAGGCGAAGCGCCCACGCTCCAGCCGTTTGGTCAGGAGGCACAGTCCGTCACCGGTGGACCACAGCAGTTTAACCTGACTGCCGCTGCGGCCCCGGAAAATGAAAACATGGCCGGACATGGGATCGTCTTTCAGCTCCGTTTGTACTTTCGCAGCCAGGCCGTTGAAGCCATTTCTCATATCGGTGATACCGGCAACCAGCCAAATTTTGGTCCCGGAAGGTAACGGGATCATCGCTTCAGTTCCTGTATCAGCAGAGTCAGGAGCTTTTCGCTGACATTGCCATTGAAGCGGAGCGTCCCGTGCCGGAACGTTACCTCACAGCTGATACTGAGGGTTTCCGGGTCCTCTGCGAGCGATTCTGGCTGTTCGGCAGCTGCATCGAGAGTCACAGGAAGTAGCTGGGGGCTCTCTGAAGAAGGTAATAGCAGCTTTCCCTCGCGCCATTGTTGTCGCCATTTGAACAACAGATTGGCGTTAATGCCATTTTCAAGAGCAAGTTTTGAGATGGATATCCCGGGTTCACAGGAGGCAGCAACGAGCTGCTGTTTAAATTCGGGAGGATAATTAGGGCAGCCTTTTCGCCTGCCGGGAGTCACATTTTTCTGCATATCTGATACTTTGGTTCCCACTACTTATTTGGTGGACACCACTTTGTCTAATTCGTCAGATTCTGACCAGACGGTTCAGGCTGTACGCTTACCGATATATTGGGCAAGGCCGGTTACGATAAGTGATGTATGATTCAGTGCAACAGCAAACAGCACCAACGGGATAACAGTGACTGGTGCAGTCATAATGTACAGAATACATGGGATCTCAGAGGGCGTGGTTACATCCGGGTCGGTATATATAAAAAGGATAAGTGAAACAGGTAATGACCAGAATGTTTCAAGCGTGACTGAGGTTATAGCATCATAGTGAATGAATTTTCTTATCAGTCCGTATAATGCAAATGAAAGCCCCATGATTAGTGCCAGTATGGGAAGGTTGCGTACCGAAAACAACTGAAATAGCAGTCCAGACGTACCGGAAAAAACAGCAATCATCTGGAATAAAGATAATTTTTCCTTAAGAAAAATATAGCCAAGTAAAATAACAAAGAGTGGATTGATAAAATACCCAAGACTCGCATCAAGAACCTGATGATTTGTCAGTGCGTAAATAAAAGATGACCAGGAAATTATCATTAATAACCCAGCAATCATACAGAACACAAAAGATCTTTTATCTTTCAATAAATTCCGAAATAATGTCCTCCTGTTAAATAATAGTCTTATCCCCAATAACAATGGAATAGAGAAGATTACTCTGTATATCAGAATATGAGTCAGTACACCGCCGGAAAGATATTTATAAAACAAAGGTGTGAGTCCCCATAATATGAATGCCATAACTACAACTAATGGACCGCTTTGCAAATATTTTATCATTTAATTACGTATCCTTAATAGCTTATACCAATATATTTTCACTGTTTCTGATTAAGAAAAACAATATTCCAGACAGATTTTATCCTGAGTGAATAGAAAGATATTATGATAAGAATCAAACAGCAATCATATACTTGATTCATCCACTAAAAATACGTAAGTGCTCGCTATATTGATAATTATTTATTGATGAGTGTTACGTTCCATGGCAGGAGTTCATCACACGGTAGAAAGACCATTCCGGCGGTACGCTCAGGATATGGCGCAGATACGCTTCTGGATTGATACCGTTCAGCCTACAGGTTCTGATTAGTCCATGCGCAGTGCACCGTGCTTGCCGCTGTAATAGCTGCCGAAGAACACGGATATCAAATAAATATGGATTACTTCAATGTACAAAAATAATGAATTTTATGTTTGTCCGCATTACTGTGAAAGACAGAGAGATTATTGAGTAATCTTATTTCATAGAAAAATATTAATGACGTCCTGTGGCGTATGCATGATGCAAGGTTGAACGCATGTAATATGATATTTATCACGTAAATGCAGTGTAATCTTCTTGCATTGTTTTTAGGTTGCTATTCCGTTTATCTGAGGACTGCTGGCTATTGTTGTGCAGTTTTCCTGATACAGCTTTATGCAGGTTTTCCAGCATTACAGTAAAACCCGGGAACATCAGTGCTGCTCGTTTCTTTCTCCTGTATCCACTCCCGCTTATGGATACTTCCTTAAATATTCTCTCGTCTGACTAAAGCATATAGGGGTCCGCTTGGAAAACGGAAAATATCCCACGCTAAGACTATTTTCTATACAGTAACAGTTTGCTGTTTCGCTCTAACTCTCAGAATTGTTTGCCGTGTTGTTCGGAATTCCCTGGCAATAGCACTTATACTTGCCCCAGACTTAATGCGTTCGAGTACCTTCTGTTTTTGTTCTTCATTTAATACCGGTGGGCGACCAAAACGTTTTCCTGCATCCCGTGCTCTTGCTATCCCTGAATAAGTTCGTTCAAGTAAAAGATCTCGTTCAAATTCAGCGACCGCTGAAATCACTTGCATTGTCATTTTTCCTGCCGGACTGGTCAGATCAACACCACCTAATGCCAGGCAATGCACCCTGATGCCAGATTCGGTCAGTTGCTCCACTGTTTTCCTGATATCCATTGCATTACGACCGAGGCGATCCAGTTTTGTGACTATCAATACATCGCCACTTTCCAGTCGATCAAGCAACCGGTTAAAACCAGGACGTTCACTGGCTGCTACTGATCCACTAATTTGTTCTTCGATTATTCGTTGGGGTCTGACGTTAAAACCCGCGCTTTCGATTTCCCGACGTTGATTTTCGGTCGTCTGTTCCAGAGTGGAAACCCGACAATAGGCAAAAATTCGAGACATAGTGAGATCTTCTGTACGAAATGGGTGTACATATTATAATGCATGTCCGAAAGTAATTTCGCTGACTTTCGGATATATCTGTTTAACAATGTCCGAAACCGGTCGTTTTCGGTCACAACAAATCCATAACACATGAAAACTTTACACGAGGGAAGCATTCATGCCACGGCGACAAATACTGAGTAGTGAAGAGCAAGCTCGCCTGCTGGTTATACCAGATGATGAAATTATTCTGACCAGAATGTGTTTTCTTTGTGATAAAGATATTGCTCTCATTAATAAGCACCGGCGTCCAGCTAATCGCCTGGGCTTTGCGGTATTACTCTGTTACCTGCGTGGGCCTGGATTTGTTCCGGACAAAAACAATGTTCCCCACTGTGGCGTTGTATCCAGAATTGCTTCAAGACTGAAGCTTCAGCCCGATTTATGGCATGAATATGCAGCCAGAGAGCAAACCCGCTGGGAGCATCTGGCTGAACTTTATCGCTACCTGAAATTATCTCCGTTCAGCCGAACTCTGCAAAAAGACTGCATTCGGCATCTGCATTCCTATGCCATGCGAACAGATAAAGGATTTACTCTGGCGGAGGAAATGCTCAGTTGGCTACATAACAATAATGTTATTTTCCCGTCGGTTGATGTGATCGAACGGACGCTTGCCGAAGCCGTCACACTTGCTGACAGATCTGTTTTTTCGGCACTTACGACACAACTGGGAAAGCAGCATAGATCTGCACTCGACAGCCTGCTCATATCAGAAGGGGAACAACCTTCCCGACTCGCGTGGCTACTTCAGCCTCCCGGTAAAATTAACGGTAAAAACGTGCTGCAACATATCGATCGACTTAATTCTATCACCGCGCTGGAATTACCTGATGGTATTGAGCTTTCCGTTCACCAGAACAAATTACTCAAACTGGCGCGTGAGGGCCGAAAAATGAGCAGCAGAGATCTGGCAAAATTCACCGATATCAGACGTTACGCTACGCTGGTTTGTGTCATTCAGGAAGCCAGAGCAACATTGACTGATGAAGTTATCGAGCTACACGAACGCATTATGGGCGGTCTGTTCAGCCAGGCAAAACGCAAACAAGCCGAGAGGCTTCAGTTAACAGGCAAACTTATCCAGAGCAAGTTAAGACAATATGTTACTGTCGGTCAGGCGCTACTGCATGCCAGAAAGTCAGGTGAAGATCCCTGGGCCGCGATAGAAGATGTTATTCCCTGGCAGGAGTTCGTCAACAGCCTGGAAGAAACACAGTTGCTGTCCCGTAAAGGTAATTTCGATCCTCTTCACCTGATCACCGAAAAATACAGCACACTTCGAAAATACGCTCCACGAATGTTGTCAGCATTGCAGTTTGTAGCGACACCTGCGGCGCAGCCGCTCAGCGATGCACTGGATACTATAAGGGAAATATACCGTAAGCAGCTTCGTAACGTTCCGCCTACAGCGCCAACAGCATTTATTCCTGAAAGCTGGCGAAAACTGGTATTAACGCCTTCAGGCATCAATCGAAAATACTATGAGTTTTGTGTACTGAATGAACTCAAGGGGGCGTTACGTTCCGGAGATATTTGGGTAAAAGGGTCGCGTCGTTACAGAAATTTTGATGATTATCTTATCCCGGTCACTGAATTTGATAAATCCCGACAAAATGACCAGTTACAACTGGCTGTGCAGACTGATTGCCATGCATATCTTCAGGCCCGTATGACGCTTCTTGCATCTCGTCTGGAAGAAGTTAACGCAATGGCTCTTGCCGGTGAGCTGCCGGATGTTGATATTTCAGATAAAGGAGTGAAAATCACTCCGCTGGAGAACGGGGTTCCTTCCGGTGTTTCTGCCTTTGTCAGTCTGGTTTATAACATGCTCCCCCATCCGAAAATTACAGAAATACTGGAAGAAGTTGACAGTTGGACGGGTTTTACACGTCACTTCACGCATCTCAAAAATAATAACATCAGGCCAAAAGACGGAAGGCTGTTGCTGACCACAATTCTGGCTGACGGTATTAATCTGGGGCTGACAAAAATGGCAGAGTCCTGCCCCGGGGTAACAAAATCGTCCCTCGAAGGTATCCAGGCATGGTACATCCGTGACGAAACCTATTCAGCTGCCCTTGCAGAACTGGTAAACGCGCAGGGGAAACGTCCATTAGCAGCATTCTGGGGCGACGGGACAACATCGTCATCAGACGGGCAGAACTTTCGGGTGGGCAGTCACGGGCGTTATGCTGGTCAGGTCAATCTTAAATATGGCCAGGAGCCGGGCGTACAGATTTATACGCATATATCAGATCAATATAGCCCGTTCTACACCAAAGTGATTAGTCGGGTACGTGACTCAACCCACGTACTTGATGGCCTGTTGTATCATGAAAGTGATCTGGAAATTACCGAACATTACACCGATACCGCAGGTTTCACAGAGCATGTTTTTGCACTAATGCATTTGCTGGGATTTGCTTTTGCGCCGAGGATCAGGGATCTTCATGATAAGCGACTGTTTATTCACGGAAAGGCTGAGCGATATCCAGGGCTTCAGTCCGTCATATCAACAACCAGCCTGAATCTCAAAGATATTGAAACGTACTGGGGTGAGGTATTACGCCTGGCAGCTTCGATTAAACAGGGGACAGTCACTGCATCGCTGATGATGAAAAAGTTAGCCAGTTACCCAAAACAGAATGGACTGGCCAAAGCGCTGAGAGAAATTGGTCGAATCGAACGGACACTGTTTATGCTGGACTGGTTTCGAGATCCTGGTTTGCGACGACGTGTACAAGCTGGGCTGAATAAAGGAGAAGCCCGTAATGCTCTTGCGCGAGCGGTTTTTATGCACCGGCTGGGTGAAATCAGGGACAGGGGGCTGGAGAATCAGAGTTACCGGGCCAGTGGTCTGACGTTACTGACAGCGGCAATCGCGTTATGGAACACGGTATACATAGAAAGAGCCATTGAATCCCTGAAACGAAAAAAGCTCCCGATTAATGACCAACTGCTCTCTCACCTTTCGCCGTTGGGCTGGGAGCATATCAATCTTAATGGGGATTATGTCTGGCGTAATAATCTTAAGCTGGGTACAGGGAAGTACCGACCATTACGCAATGTCGATATCGAATCGTACAAAAAACAGTCTTAGCGTGGGATATTTTCCGTTTTCCAAGCGGACCCCATCATGGACAGATGTGGCGCGGCAACTGCGTCATGCAATCGGGGACCGACCAGTAATTATCTTTAATGCCCGGTTCGACATCCGCATTCTGAAACAGACTGCTGCCGCACATAGCGATCCGGCTGACTGGCTGGAAGAACTGACGGTATATTGTGCGATGGAGCTGGCTGCAGGATATTATGGGGGGCCGCCTGGAATTCGGAAAATAAACCACGTTAAGACTGCTTTTTATCCAAATGACTTTCAGGAATCACCTAGATGGCGGGACAACAGTGGTTTTGGTGTCCTAAATCGTACAATTCTGTACATCCTCACAAGGGAATGTACGGAAGTAAGCCAAACGGTTATCGGACGGTCAGAACATTTCGTACAGCCTTTACGTTCAGTGAGTTAGCTGCCTGGATGTAACCAATCGTTCAACTTAATTTTCTTAGCGTGGGAAAATTTCCGCTTTCCAAGCGGACCCCTATAAATATGCTGAAGTATTATACGTTTTCACTACTAGAAGATAGTCTGAAGGGCGAGCGAAGACCATTAAATTTCAAAACAAACAATAAATTAACCTCTTAGTGTATTTTTTACACTCCCCTCCTCCGAACTCTTCCATACTTTCGATATCCAATTGATTAGCGCGAGATATTTTCTCTGTGGTTCTTTAGAAGAGATGTTAGTAATTGCAATGTGTAATATTTTTATAATGTAACTATATGCTTTTTATTATTTATATTGATAGTACCACTTTGATTTTATCAGTAAAATCTCTGCATTTTTGATCGAGCATTAATTGTGCAAATGCATAAATAATACGGAGTATTATGTTTTTTTAATATAAACTATTAGTGATTAATTTTTTATATATTCGATTTTTTTATCGTTCATACTACTGGTGATTTTAATTATACTAATTAAAAGTGTGGTTTATTAAGTCGCTTTTTTTGTTAATTAAAATTAGTTTTAGCCTAAAATCATAGCGCAAAGAAAACAATGGTCGTATTTTAGTCACCAAAAAAGATGTGTCAGGACCGATATTGCATAAGTTTCAGGTTGAATATCAGGTCTGTAATTAGAGAAGGAAAGAAATAAACTGTCACCCCATAATCAGTCAACATATTGATTTAAAAGAAATAATTTATTTATCCTTTGCGATTCAGCTTGATAGAAATGACACCAAAGTTTCAATAGCGTCAGGAACCATGATTTTTTTTGTATATATATGGCTGGGTATAATATGGAATTATTTGATATTTGATAAAAAAAATACAACGAGGGAGACAATTAGGACCAAACTGTTAAGCGAATCTTAAATAGATTAACTTAAAAATGCAACATTTTCTTACGTATTCTTCAATTTGCATTTAATCTTTTAAAAATCAAATAGTAAGGATTCTGCTTTGATTTTTTCATAACATCTGCGATTAGATGTTCGTTTTTATTGTTTTTTTATTCAGTATGTCTATTATTTTTCACCATTAAATAACAAGATGAACGTCTGATTTTTAGCTATTATTTAGCATTAAAAATGGCAAGAAGCGTAATTAAAAAAATTTTAATCTAAAACAGTGCAGTTTGTCAAAATGGTCCTAATTGACAAACTGGTGGCAGCCTTTTTTACAGTGTCAGTTGTTCATCTGAGAACAATTCCTGAGTAGGAAAGACATGATGTCGTGATGATTTTTTGAAATTAATAAGATTAAAGTAAGGAGCACATCTGATGTTGAGTAAACAACATGTTACCAAATCTATTTTGGGACTGGCGCTGTTGTCTGCAGTTCCTGTGGCAAGTGCAGCTGTTGTTACTGGAGGAACAGTACATTTTACTGGTCAGATTGTAAATGCGGCTTGTGCAGTAAGTGCCGAGTCTGTAGACCAAATCGTAAAGATGGGACAATTTCGTACAGCTAACTTTACCTCTGTAGGAATGCGATCTCACGCAGTTCCGTTCACGATCAAACTTGAAGACTGCGATACCAAGATATCCACAACCGCAGCAGTTTCATTCTACGGCAACCTTGATGCAAATGATCCAACTGTATTAGCTGTGAGTAATATTGCCGGTGGAGCTTCTGGCTCAGCCTCTGGTGTAGGCATCGAGATTTCTGACTATACCGGTAAGCTTGTTAAACCTGATGGTTCAGTCTTCTCTACTGCGCAAAATCTCGTTGATGGCGCCAATGTATTAAGTTTCACAGCCCGCTATAAGTCAACTCTGGCATCTGTCACTCCCGGTCAGGCTGATGCGGATGCACTCTTTAAAATGCAATACAACTGATTATTTGCCCTGCGAAGATTGCTGATAACAGCAGTCTTCGCAAATAAACTGGAGGCGAGCGTGTACAAAAAAAAATTGTGCGCAGCAGTTACGCTTTGGCTCAGTGTGTTTGTTGATGCTTCAGCCGGGAACCGTCATCATGTTGTGATTGATGGGGGAATAACTCATTTTCGTGGAATATTAACGGCTGAAGCCTGCACTATTTCTACTGACAGCCGCAGCCAGACAGTAAATCTGGGGCAATTCCGCAGTAATCAGTTTAATGGTGTGGGAAGCCTTACCTCTCCGGTTGGTTTTAGTATACGCCTCACTGAATGCAGTACAGCTGTCAGTGATCAGGTTAAGGTTGCATTCTATGGCGTTACAGATGGTAAAGATCCACAGGTGTTTAAAGCAGGTGAAGGGGTAAATGCAGCGTCAGGTATAGGGTTAGCGCTGTTTAATGAGCTGGGGCAAATTATTGAACCAAACACTCATTCCGGTTTCCTGAGTCGTTTGCACGAAGGGGATAATACTCTTCGCTTTCATGCGCGATATCGTGCGACATCTCGTGAGGTAACAGGTGGAAATGCAAATGCTTTTACCTGGTTCGCTCTTACCTACCAATAATCACGAAACGATAATTTATCGTGATTCATATTCTGTCTGTAATGAATAAAAGCGAGGTTTTCGTGTTTTATTATCGTTTTTACAAAAGCATAAAAAAAATTTTCTTGGCGGGAATTTATATATTATTCGCATTTCCGTCTATTTCCTGGGCGGGAGGAATTGCTCTGGGGGCAACAAGAGTAATATACCCTTCTGATGCCCGCCAGATTTCGCTGTCTGTTAATAATAGTGATGAACATAACAGATATCTAATTCAAACATGGATTGAAAATGACGCTGGAAGTAAAACAGAAGACTTTATCGTCACACCACCATTATTTGTAAGTAATCCGAAAACTGAAAACATGCTTCGTATCATTTACACGGGCGAGGATGTTCCTCATGATCGGGAGAGGTTGTACTGGCTGAATAATAAAGCCATACCATCTGTCAATAAAGATGAAATTAAGGATAATAATGTTCTGCAAATTGCTGTGCTTGCCAGAATTAAACTTTTTGTCCGCCCGGCAGGTTTATCGGAAAAGTCAGCAGATGCTCCATCCAGACTTACTTTTAGTCGCAGTAATGGCTTATTGAAGATTAATAATGCTTCTGCATTCTATGTGACACTTGTGAATATGTCTATAAATGACAAGAAACTGGATACAGCGATGGTGCCTCCAAAATCGAGCATAATGATCAATTTACCTAAGGGTGTGACGGTGGGTAAATTAAGTTATCAGACAATAAATGATTATGGGGCTAACACTCCCGTTACACGGGTTAAAATTAACTAATAAAAATAACCAGACAAAAATATTAAATATCATAACTAAGTACCAGAGCGCGGTCAGAAAGTAGTGACTGCCAGTTGATGCTGCCAAAGGAGTAATTTATGCAGTATTTCAAACTGTCGGCATTTTTTAACAGAAGTGCCGTATGGACCAGATTATCCCTGATGCCGTATCTGGCTTTTATGGGAGTGGGCATGCAGTTTAGCTACGCAGAAGAGTATTTTAATCCAGCCTTTTTGTCCGGAGATCCTTCGCTCGTTGCAGATTTATCTCGTTTTTCGAAAGGAGAAGGGCAACCAGCTGGTATTTATCGTGTTGAAATTTATATTAATGACGAATATATCGGTACTCAGGATATTCGTTTTGATGTTCTGGATAAAAAACTAAAAAGTGTAGACAATACGGGGCTGGTTCCTTGTCTTTCACGTACCTGGCTGGAAAATAAAAATGTTAATATCCAGGCTTCACCTGTCTTGATGAAGCTGACAGAGGAACAATGTGCAGACCTGGCTGCATCATTTGATAAGGCACAAGCTCACTTTGCATTTGAGCGTCAGCGCCTTGATATCAGTATACCTCAGGCCGCGTTCAAAAATAATATTCGTGGATATATTCCCCCTGAGCGATGGGATAATGGCGTCACTGTGGGGTTAATAGATTATTCATTCTCTGGTAGTAATAGCAAGAATACACATAACGATATAAACTATAATAGTTACTTTTTGAATCTTAATAGCGGAATTAATATCGATTCATGGCGGCTACGTAATTATAGTACGTGGAATTATAGTGATAACGGGCGTTACAGAAATAATAGCTGGCGTAATATCAGCACTTATGTACAACGTAATATCATTCCGTTGAAGAGCACTCTGATATTGGGTGATAGCTATACAGAAGGGGATATATTTGATGGTGTTGGCTTTAGAGGCATACAATTAGCCAGTGACGACAGCATGTTACCAGACAGTATGCGTGGTTTCGCGCCTACAATTCGTGGTGTGGCCAACAGCCCAGCACAGGTGATAATTCGCCAGAATGGATATGATATTTATCAAACTTATGTTCCGGCAGGAGCATTCGAAATCACGGACCTTTATCCGACATCAACCAGTGGTGATCTCCAGGTTACTGTAAAGGAAAACAACGGCTCAATCAGTCAGTTCACTGTTCCATATTCTGCCGTACCCATCCTTCAACGCGAGGGACGAGTAAAGTATGCACTGACAGCAGGAGAGTTTCGCTCTGGCTCAGACCTGCAGGACTCGCCGGATTTCTGGCAAGGCACGCTTATTTGGGGCTTACCCGCAGGTGTTACATTGTATGGCGGAACTCAATTTTCTGACGATTATCAGTCAATTGCTTTTGGCGCCGGGAAGAATCTGGGTAATTTTGGCGCATTCTCTGCGGACGTAACACATGCCCGTAGTACTTTACCAGATGATAGTCAGAAAGAAGGTCAGTCATTGCGTTTTCTGTACGCTAAATCGCTCAACGATTATGGTACTAACTTTCAGTTACTGGGTTATCGGTATTCAACTCAGGGATTTTATACTCTGAGTGAAACAGCATGGCGTCAGATGGAAGGATATCGTCTTAAAACACAGGATGGACCTGTCGATACACAACCTGAGCTGCTTGATTATCACAATCTGTACTACAGCAAAAAAGGAAGATTACAGGTAAATATCAGCCAACAAATTTCTGATATCGGAACCGTATACGTGACCGGTAGTCACCAGACATACTGGAGAACAAATGAGAAGGAAGAGTTGTGGCAGGTGGGGTACAGCGGAAACTGGGAAGATATCAGCTACAACCTTAATTGGTCATGGAATAAAAGTCCTGGTCTGATTAATACAGATCGCCGGATGGCATTCAACATTTCAGTACCATTAAGTCGCTGGCTTACAAATTCAGGCAAGGCACGTGATATCACCAACTCAAGTAACACGGCTTATGCAACCTACTCAATGACGCATGACTCTGATAGTCGGGTAACACAGCAGACGGGAGTTAGCGGAACATTACTGGACGATAACAACCTGGGCTATAACGTGCAACAAGGCTATACCACTAAAGGTATTGGTAATAATGGAATAGCCAGTCTGAGTTACCAGGGGCGTTATGCAAACAGTAATATAGGTTATAGCTACGGTAAGCATTATCAACAGGTTAACTACGGTCTCAGCGGCGGAATTGTGGCACATGCTGATGGAGTGACGCTTAGCCAACCGTTAGGCGATACCAACATACTGGTTAAAGTCCCTGGTGTGGATAGTGTTCGCATACAGAATGCAACAGGTGTAAGTACTGACTGGCGCGGATATGCCGTATTACCTTATGCCACCACTTACCAGTCTAATCGTATAGCTCTGGATATGACAACATTGCCAGATAATGCAGAACTGGACAATGCGGTTACTCATGTGGTGCCTACAAAAGGAGCAATGGTACTTGCCAGCTTTAATCCACGTATTGGAGCAAGAGCAAAAATTACATTAACACAACGTAATGGCAAACCAATACCTTTTGGGGCGTTAGTTAGTGACGAAACCGGAGGAGGGGGCATAGTGGGTGATGCAGGTGAGGTATTTATGCCTGGTCTGAAACCTGAGGGTATGCTCAAGGTTGTCTGGGGGCATTCGGCATCACAGCAATGCATGGCAACGTATCAGCTGGAAAAAAAGACAGAAAAGCGCGGTATCAGCTATACACATGCTGAGTGTCTGTAAATGAGAGGTTCGATAATGAACAAGAATAATAAATTAATGAAACCGTATTATCATCGGAATAAGAAAATATATTTTCTTTCAACCGTATTTCTGGTGGTCTGTTCTTTCAATGTTTACGCAGCTGTTGAATGTGTTTCTGGATGTAATATTGCTGTTAATTTTGATATTAATAAAAATCTTACTGAAAGCCAGAACGTGATTGGTGAAACTATCCCCAGTGGCCAGGTTGATACTGTGGAGCCTCGTCTTCGGGCGACAAGTCAGGCTAAAGCACAACACTGGTTTGTATATACAGGGGATAGTATCCCTGAAAATGGAACCAGTTTTTCAAACTGGCAATATAAAATAGTTGATGACTATATTTCTCTGGGCGTAATGCTTGATACTCCATGTTATGGCGTTGTTTATGCGCCTTTTAACAGAGTTATCAGAAATGGTAAGTGCGAAGAAATTACTTTTAACGTTGGGGATGAAAATGTAATAGGAAATAGCCCTTCCTTTAAAACACAGGTTTATGTCAGAAAGAAAATTGTTACTGGTGTTTACAGTAAGCAAATTCATATAGGCGATTATGGAGCATGTCAGCCGATAGGCTGTACCAGTCGACAAGCCATTGTATATCGATTATATGTAAGCCTGAATCTCACTGTTCCTCAATCATGTGAGATAGATAGCGGGCAATCGATAAACATAAACTTTGGCAATATACCATCGACCGCCTTTAAACGGGCAGGCGAAATTGCACAAGGTGTTCAACCTCAATCAAAAACCATTAATGTAAAATGTAACAATATTGCAGGTAATGCAAAATTAACAATGAGACTTCAGGCAGACAAGCCTAGTGGGAATGCAGTTGTTTCAGATGAAAACCCTGATGTCGGATTTCATGTGACCAATACCAATGGAGATCCATTAACGCCTAACAAGATATCCAGCGTAATTCCCTTCATTCTTGATAGTAACGCACAACAGAATGTTACCATCCGGGTATATCCTGTCAGCATAACAGGAAACAAACCTGATGAGGGACCTGTAACGTCAAGAGCATATTTGCGTGTGGATTTTCCGTGATGAATGGAGCATATTCAATGATGTCTGTTTATTTAATGATGCGCGATTTTTGTCAGAAAAGAGCTGGGTTTATTTTTTTTGGTATGCTTTTCATGACTACAGATGTGTTTACTCAATCCAGGGCTGATTTAGGGGTAACTAACTTGTATATGAGAGCAACATTGATACATCCAGCCTGTGTTTTAAGCACTGATTCGATAAATAAAACCGTAAGTTTAGGTGTCTGGTCTGCCAGACAATTTGAACAAACGCCGTCTGCATTACCAATGACACGATTTACAATTAATCTTGAGAATTGTGGCCCAACACCTGCCGTAAAAGTAAGCTGGACGGGAAAAACTGATATTATAAATAGTAAATTGTTTTCTCTGACTGAAGACAGTACAGCAAAGAATGTTGCTGTCGAACTGCTTGACTGGAACCGGAATCGTATTCCTCCAGGTTACACGACGCCATATTATTCATTTGAGATGAATGCCTCAGCTGTATCTATCCCTTTTTACGTACGTTACGTCAGGACAGGTAATAATGTTACAGCGGGCACTGCTAATTCACTGGCAACTTTCACGCTGGATTACTTGTAATTTCAGTTCAAAGTACACAGTTTCGGCAACAGGAACCACAGGAAAAATATTATAACAACGATACGAGATTGATGGTTTCTGTAAACAATTATGGCTCTGACAACAAACAATCAGTACAAATAACATACAGGCATGCTTTTACCTGATAATGTTCCTGATTACAGTATATTAACTTCCATTATTCATTCAGAAGCGATAAAAATATTCGCGTAATTTTATGCTTTTTTTGAAAGCTTAAAGTGCTTTGAACAAAAGCTAGTGTTAATCAGCATAAAAAACAATCTTTGCAATGAGTGAATTTCAATCATACGGTTTACAACTGAACAAAAAAAAACTTTGTGTTTTTTATTGTTCAGTTTGTATTCAAAATTAGAAAACTCTGCAATGATGAATATAAATATTAAGTATTTCATTAAAGATGAAGCAAAACTCTTTAAACTGCTCAGAAAACAGGGGGATCCTTTTAATAAAATATATGTTATTTTTCATTAAAGTTATGTAAATTCCTTAATTGGCTTTTTTTTGTGATCTCTATAGTAAAACAAACAACAAGTAGTAATATGAAGGCGTTTAATTATTATAGAGTATTTAAAAAAGTTTGCCTTGATGTACAAAATAAGTAAGGACAATACATATGAAACGAAAGTACTTAACTTCTGATGAGGTTTATAAGCTACTGGATTATATTTATAAAAATAGACATAATCATCGGGACTATTGTATGGTAAGTATGGCATTTATACATGGCTTAAGAGTAAGTGAACTGATAGAGTTAAAATTAACAGATTATGAAAGCATATCCAGGAAAATTTATATACATCGTTTAAAAGGGGGGCTAAGCACAACTCATCCATTACTGGATTTTGAAAGTAAAGCTCTTGAAATGTGGCTGAATGAAAGACGCTACTTAAAAGGAAACCGGACTCCCTGGATGTTTTTATCAAGGCATGGAGGAAGACTTTCCAGGCAACGATTTTATCAGTTGCTTAAAAATTATGGTGAAAAAGCACAACTCTCTTTATCGATTCACCCTCATATGTTAAGACATGCATGTGGCTATAACCTGGCTGAACTGGGAAATGATACAAGATTAATTCAGGATTATCTTGGTCACAGAAGCATTCGTCATACTGTTCTTTATACAGCTGCAAATGCTGAAAGATTTAACAGGGCATGGGTCAAAGACGGGAATTTCATTTGCCCGGATACAGAACAAAAATAATATCTTATATTATTTGCTGTCATTATACACAGATTGCTCTTACAGATAATTTATCTAACCCGAGAGTTACCGGTTTTGATATGAAAGTAGAAACTCATACGAAATACGCGATAACTCTCCAGCGCATGCGAATAATTCCTCTGTAAACCACAATTTTGATTTATAGAATCTGAATCAGCCCGTTAACTTTTAAGATAATTATTGATCTGCTTGCATTAAATTTCTGAATTTTGCTAAAAATGTATTCATAACTATTAAGATTTGATGGTAAATTTCTGAAAACGATGTACTACACATTATGAGAGTGCTGGAGAAAGATTCATACTGTTTATTTTTGTGATAGTTTTATTTAGCTCAGTGATTTTAACAGGCTCAGAAAAAAAATATCCCTGAAATAAGCTGACACCTTCGGCAGATAGTTTTTTATACAGTTCTTCTGATTCCACACCTTCAGCAATACATATGCTTTCATTGCTTACACAAAAAGCAATGGTTTTTTTTATTTTAGATATGGCCTTAAAGTCAAATAAAGCATTCCTGACCAGTGACATATCGAGTTTATATCCATTAAAACTAACGCCACTCTCAATAAATTCACAGTTACTCTCAGAAAAACAATCGTCCAGATATACGTTTATACCCTGTGAGTTTAGAGTTATGATGTTCTTTTCAACATTTCCCCCTGCGCGAACCTCAGTATACTCAGAGAATTCAGCAACCAAACATCCAACCCATTTTGGATTTTTAAGTTTTACTATAGCGACATTGAATATCTCCTGTAATGAAGAGGATTCAGCTAAAGTTGCTGGAATATTAACTGTAAACCAGAACTTTCCATTAAATTTATTAATAGCATTGATGGCTTCATGAATAACAAATTCAGTCAGCATGACCCATTCTTCCCGACTATGTATCTCTTGAAAAAACATCGATGGCAACATCACCTGTCCATTTTTGTGCCAGCGTATAAGAATCTCAAATCCTGCAACCTGGCCATCGGACATAACGACAGGTTGAAATACGGAAAATAACTCATTCTTGAGAAGAGCTTCCAGTAACACGAATTGTTTCAGTTCACTAATATACTTGTTTTCATTTCTGATTAAGTCACGGTGCTTGTCTGGTAACAGTGTGGCTGTGTCTGGAAATTGAGATGAGAGTTTTTTTAATCCGCTAAGTTTTTGACTGTATATTGTCTTTATGCTTAAACAATATTGCCTGGCCAGAATTTTAGTTTTAACTCCCATGAACGATTTTAACAGAACCACCAGTTCCCGTGAGTTTAATCCTTCCTTAAAAAATGGTGAAGGGCTTACTATCGAAAAGCGGGGAAAAAAATCAGTATTGATTTTAAATGATTTGCCATCCTTTATAAGGATCGAATTAGGCATGGCAATTCTGGCCCGATTAAGCCATTTTTTATTTGATATGTTTTTTTTTAGTGTTACATATAGCCAGGTAGGAGACAGACGGCTAAAAAAAATAATCCTCGCCGGGTGTTTTAGCGCAGATGTTAGCGATGATAAATAATTTATAGTTAGTATTGCCTGTAATGACTCCCCAGGGATAAAAACAATCAAACGATCACCAGACTTAATGTTATTTGCTACGTCACATGACAATTCAACCATCTTGACAGATGGCATCAGAATAACATTTTTTTTACCAAAGTTTGTTAACATGACAGAGAAAGCGTTGGCAGCAAACTGACAGGGGGAGATTATATAGTAAACTGGCGTGAGATCGCACGGGCAAACAGTAAGAGATCTATTCTCTTCATCGTTAATCATAGCAATATATCCTTAGCAGAAAAGATAAAGCATATCAATTTAATCACATCATTCTATGCACTTTGTGCCTTTATTTTTTATGACCTTTTTCAGGCACGCGTGTTAAGGCTAACTTTATTTTATATACTCCATTGCTCTTATAAAAATAACCAACGTGCAGTTTCGAATTAACAAAAAATAACTTTATTTTAATAACTGCAGATTTATCACGGTTAGTAACTTTTACACTTTAGTTTGTGTTAGTCATGCATTGCATGTTTTTTGTACTTACAATCGGATATAATTATTTCAATCAACAAGTGTCCTTCATAATAAGTGTTCTGATATTGTTAAATAATTAATCAGACTTCTTTTTAGTCGGCTTATCAGAAAACACATTAACTCATTTGTATATTCTCCTGCTTTTCAGAGCCCTGATATGCGCCATTACAGTCATCAATTTTCCCTGGTGAAGCGAGTTAAATCACAGTATTCCCTCACAGATTCTTGCCTTCCCTACAGAAATGCTGTTTTTTTAGCCAAAAAAACTTAACATTATGGCCCATTTTGACAACTAGTTAAGAAACAACACAAATACCCTGTTCATCACTCTGATTGCAGGGTATTTATCTTCTTTTCAGGAAAAAATTGAGATATTATCATGTTTATTTTTCTGTTTTATTAACTTGTCAGTTCTTTGACAAATACCAAAACATGAATATGAGTAGTGAGAGTCTTTTTAAGCAACATTCCACCCGGAGAAATGTGTTTTTTTTTCTTTAAAAACAATAGATTGATGAAAAGTAAAAAAATAGATTGCTTTTTTTATAATATATAAATATATTCGTTTAACAGTTTGGGCCAAATTGTCTTGCTCGCGATTTTATTTTAGGCTGCCACACTCCTTCAAATCTCTCTGCATTACTGGCTGTGTAATGAACAGTATGTCTGATGTTCCTGTGCCCCAGATAATCCTGAATTAATCGGGTATCGACCCCACGATCAGCAAGTGCGAAACCACACGCGTGACGCAACATATGCGGATGAGGAGTTACAGGGATACCGGCCAAAGAGCCTAAGTGACTTATAATCTGGTATATTCTCTGGCGTGTTAACTGAGAGCCGTGCCTTGACAGAAACAACCAGTCACTTTCTGCACCTTTCTTCGACTCTCTGATTTTTAACCATCTCTTTATGGCTTTAATCTCATCAATTAACAATGGATGTATAGTACTAAAACCACTTTTCATCCTCCTGATATATAAACACTTTCCTTGTAAATCCATATCTGAAAGTCTCAGGTTACAGGCCTCACTAACCCTGAGGCCATGAATGAAAGACATATATAAGAAGCAATAATCTCTTTCAGAATTAGAAGTATTCTTTGCACAATTCAGCAGGCGTTCAACCTCTGATTGTGTCAGATGCTTTCTTTTGGTCATTTTTCCTCCCATTTTGAAAACTAAATTCCCAGTAAAAATAAACTGATTTCAGCAATGACATCCGCTATGTATTTTCTGGGCAAGAAACAGGCTACAAATAATGTGTACAGACAGATACACCAGAAAAACCACCTCTAACACTATATAGAAAGTCAATATAACTTTTATTCAGTATTTTATACTAACGGAAAGTTATATTAATGAACATTCATTATTTGCATGGTGGCTATGCTGTGTACATAAGATTGTGCTGAAAAGTCATTAGCACATTCTTATTTTATTATTAGCTTTTTTCCATAATTGTCATTACTCCATAAGGAGTAATGGGTGTTAAAAAACACATTTACTTGTTAATTAATGATTGTTTTTATTGACGGGGAATACCAACAGTTGTTTACATTTTATCATGTTGCAGCTTTTCCTTTATACTTCAGGTAATACTCTTTTGATTTTATTGATAATATATACTCACACATGCTCATTGGCAGCGTGTGCTGATAAATAACCACTAATCTCTCAGGATGATATTTCTGTGATAATAATATAATGGCCCTGTAATTCAGCAAAACACTACCTTGCAGACCTCGTTCTGTATCATTCTGTGTAATATATTTTAAGTTAAGGTGAATTATTTAGTGATATTACTCATGATATTCACTTTTGCTCCTGTGGAGTCCGGAGCTTTAATGACAACATCCGTGATGAGCAGCGCAGATATATTGAGTAAATTAATACTTAATCTATTGGGAAGAAAAGTGAGTCTGTACCCGTTGCTTTCTGGATTAACAGACCGAAGGCCTCAGAATAAATAATCTATTGATTATTAATAATATATTAAATATTTTTCACATTATGAGTGATTATAATATCGTTACTCTTCGTCCTGAACTCAGGCAATATATGTTCGAATTACCCGCAGAACAGCATATGGTTTATTTTCATCAACCTGGTAGCCATATTATCGTCCGTATATTAAGCCCGCATCAGGATGCTGGTCGTCGTGTCAACTGACATTAACCTTTGCTTTGCATGTAACGCTACGTAAAAACTGACAGAGTCAGAGGAGAAGAGCAGGCAAGAATTCACGTAGCGTAACTCCCCTCTCTGTGTATTCTTCTCCTTTCCTTGCGATCATCTTTGCCCTGGCATTACCCCATTTCTCCCAAAAACGGCAAACCAGCCCTCAGCCCGCGCCACGACTGGCTTAATACGGGATCCCTGCTGCAAAACGTACCTTTACGTATTTGGTTTTACCCGCAATAATGCGTGATAAGCAAACAAAAGGATCCGCGCGCTGCGATTTATTGTCGTGGAAGGATCCGGGCGTTCAGGTCAGAATACCTGTATCCATAAACAGTGCGTGTGCTACGTGAAAAATAACTCATGAACAATGTCATTCCCCTGCAGAATTCACCAGAACGCGTCTCCCTGTTACCCATTGCGCCGGGGGTGGATTTTGCAACAGCGCTCTCCCTGAGAAGAATGGCCACTTCCACAGGGGCCACACCGGCCTACCTGCTGGCCCCGGAAGTGAGTGCCCTTCTTTTCTATATGCCGGATCAGCGTCACCATATGCTGTTCGCCACCCTCTGGAATACCGGAATGCGTATTGGCGAAGCCCGGATGCTGACACCGGAATCATTTGACCTGGATGGAGTAAGACCGTTTGTGCGGATCCTGTCCGAAAAAGTGCGTGCGCGACGCGGACGCCCGCCAAAAGATGAAGTACGCCTGGTTCCGCTGACAGATATAAGCTATGTCAGGCAGATGGAAAGCTGGATGATCACCACCCGGCCCCGTCGTCGTGAACCATTATGGGCCGTGACCGACGAAACCATGCGCAACTGGCTGAAGCAGGCTGTCAGACGGGCCGAAGCTGACGGAGTACACTTTTCGATTCCGGTCACACCACACACCTTCCGGCACAGCTATATCATGCACATGCTCTATCACCGCCAGCCCCGGAAAGTCATCCAGGCACTGGCTGGTCACAGGGATCCACGTTCGATGGAGGTTTATACCAGAGTGTTTGCACTGGATATGGCTGCCACGCTGGCAGTGCCTTTCACAGGTGACGGTCGGGATGCTGCGGAGATCCTGCGTACACTGCCTCCCCTGAAGTGACGGCATACGCGCTTCCTTATATAAGCTGTGGTCAGCAGAACAGACATAACATAAGCTGGAGCAGGTAGATAAGCTGTAGTGAGTAAACCATGTTTTATGAAGGGAGCAATGCCTCAGCATCAGGTTACGGGGTGACTCACGTAAGGGACAGGCAGATGGCAGCTCAGCCACAGGCAGCACTGCAGGAAACTGAATATAAACAGCAGTGAGCAGACCACTCACTGCACCTGATAATATAAGCTGTAGTCAGTAAAGGAGCACTCTTCACTGACTACAGTTTATGTTCAGCGGGATTTGAAGAGTTTTTCCAGGTCATCCAGTGTGATGCCCAGTTTTTCAAGCAGGGCAAGTTTCTCCGCCATCTCCGGACTGACTTTTTCCGCAGGTGAAGGTGGCAACGGATTTTCCTTACTCTCATCATTCGGTGCTTTTAACCGGGGACGCCGGTAGTGAATGCAGAAGAGTTTTGTCCGCCCCCGCTGGATCTCCGTGTAATCAAGATATCCAATCTCGCGCAGCTGCTCCATTGCCCGTCTGACCGTCTGGTTCTGGGAAAATACAGGAGACTTCAGATTGAGGCGTGCACGCAGCCGCGCCAGCGATATCGGTGCCGGATCCCGGGGCAGGCTCTCTATAAAGGTGTAGAGTGCCTGGGCGGACTCCCGTCGCTTCAGGGCATTAATCGCCTTAAGCTGGAGAAGGACTTTTCTGTCAAACTGGTACAGTTCAAACAGGCGGGGATCAGCCTGTAACTGAACAATATCCCGCTCAGTATCGTAGTAGGCTGACTGTACCAGATGGGTGATGTATTCCCGGGTGTGCTTCTCATCGGTACGGGAAAACGAGATCACGGTACCGGCAATGCGCTTCAGGGAAGGGCTGATGCGCTCACGCAGCCTGCGGGATGACTGGCTTGAAGGTATACCACACAGTTTTGCAAACTCAACAAAAGGCAGTTCAACTTTGTCACCAATCACGTTATGGCGGGCAAAGGAATGAATGATCCCCACCCAGGTCTTGAAATCGTTATCCATATCCAGGCGGGGGCCGGTGATCTCAACCTTATCGAATCCCTCAGCACGGGCCAGGGAAAGACGTGTCAGCTCTTCCGTGGCATCAGTACGTGACAGTGTATTTTTTTTACTGTTCTTCAGTGATTTAAGGGTCGGTACAAAAACGCCCAGACGCATCAGCGCCACAGGTTGTACGGTGTTGTTATTGTTTGGTGTCAGTGTCACCAGCTCACCGGACGACTTATCCACCTCGCCGAACAGTTTTTTGATGTCTGAATTTTCGTTTTCCAGAAAGCCTCCTGCCTGTGGACAGTAAAAGAATAAACAGCAAATCGTGTGTCAGAGCCCCGCTAACTGACTGAAGAAAAACCTGCAGCCTGTATTTAACAACTGAGTCTGGCATACTGACCATAGTTTATGTCATTAACTTACGGCAGTATATGTATTACTGAATACAGCTTATCATTAACTTGTTACAGTTTATCAGTAACATGCCACAGCTTATGTGATCGTGCTCCCGGACCATTAATGACAAGGTTTGTAGCGATATGGGGATCTTTAATGGATCCTTTGTTGATCATTCATGGATCTGTTTACTGGATCGGGCCTCTGGATATGTGGATAAATCATTCCAGAAAAACAGCATACACTACCGATTATGAAGGCTTCAGGGCGTACCTGCTCACTGTAACTACAGATCCATTGCGCTTCCTCGCCGGTTCGCGGGCTTCGCCCGGTCACCGGTCTGCGGCGAGCACTGTTTTTCTGATGTCTGTCTTTACAGGTAATTTTTGACGGAATCTGCCGTACTTCCTGAGCGTACGGTCATATCCGAAGTACACTTCATATGTGTGTTTCAATGCCAGGGATTGTGTATACAAACTACAGGCAAAGTCTGGTTATCACCGGTGGTAGGCTGCTCCGATGGAAAAATTGTGAACGGATTGACACCATGCCGGATAACTCTGTCGATATAAGACGGTCAAAGATCGTGGCGTTGACAAGTACAGCGTCTGCACGCCGCAGAGCTTGGCATGCACCGCCTTGATGAGGTGGTTGATACGCTGCTTGTCCTGCAGAAGAAGCACCGGATACGGTTTGATGTCTGGCTGGTCGTTAAACGGGATCACGCCATTATTTCGTTCTTCGATCAGGGGATGAATCCTGCAGTGCCCAGGGTTGCCTACTGGACCCCCTTTCGTTACCCGCTGCTACTGAATCTGGCAAGCCTGTTCGATAATGAACTGGCTGAAAAAGCGTGGCGTGCCCGCCTCGAAGCCCATGATGGAAGGTCCTCATCTCTGTTCAGTGAGGTCTGCAGTGAGCTGCTTGCGCGCGTTCATACCCTGGGGGACCGCCGTTACATTGAATTGATTACCGATGCGTTGTCCTGGGCGATGACCCACTTTGACGAACTGGGATATAACTGCAAAACCGGTAAACAAAAGCGTAAGCGTAAACTGACCGCCGTATGTAGCCATCAGACGAGAATTGGTAACTTAGACGCCCATCTGATATAGACGGACATCTAAGTATGGAATTACAGGACTGGCGAAAAGAACCTCGTAAAAACTATTCGAATGAATTCAAACTTCGTATGGTGGAACTGGCATCACAACCTGGAGCTTGTGTTGCACAGATTGCACGTGAAAATGGCGTCAATGATAATGTTATTTTCAAATGGCTCAGGCTCTGGCAGAACGAAGGGCGTGTTTCGCGGCGTCTTCCGGTAACGACCTCTTCTGACACTGG
>NZ_PTRH01000031.1:0-26302 GCF_002965045.1 Escherichia sp. MOD1-EC6300
TTTTTCGTCTTGCGACGTTAAGAATCCGTATCTTCGAGTGCCCACACAGATTGTCTGATAAATTGTTAAAGAGCAGTTGCGACGCGGCTTTCAGCTCACTGTCGCGAGGTGGCGTATATTACGCTTTCCTCTTTCAGAGTCAACCCTGAATTTCAGGATTTTTTCTCTTTGTTGTTACGACCATCTTGTGAAGTGTTTCACGTTGTCGTCTCAACGGAGGCGCATTATAGGGATCCCAATTTTTTGCACAAGTACTTTTTTGATCTTTTTTTCTGTTTGTTGTTTTTTCACCCTTTTTGCTGCATTCGCACACAAAACGGTGCTTTTTTGCATACTAAAAGACTTGCACAAGGCCAATAATGCACCCAAAGTCATTAGTAAATCATTTATTGTTGAGGTAAGTATGTCTGATGTTTTACGCCCATACCGCGATCTTTTTCCACAAATCGGTCAGCGCGTAATGATCGACGATAGTAGTGTAGTGATCGGTGACGTTCGTTTGGCTGATGATGTGGGGATCTGGCCACTCGTTGTGATTCGTGGTGATGTACATTATGTACAGATTGGAGCACGCACCAATATCCAGGATGGCAGTATGTTGCATGTCACCCATAAGTCCTCATACAACCCAGATGGCAACCCATTAACCATTGGCGAAGATGTCACTGTTGGTCATAAGGTGATGCTCCACGGCTGTACCATTGGCAATCGAGTGTTGGTTGGGATGGCATCAATTTTACTTGATGGTGCAATAGTAGAAGATGATGTGATGATTGGTGCGGGTAGCCTGGTCCCACAAAATAAACGGCTGGAGAGCGGATATCTGTATCTCGGTAGCCCCGTCAAACAGATCCGCCCGTTAAGTGATGAAGAGAAGGCCGGGTTACGCTATTCCGCGAATAACTACGTGAAATGGAAGGACGAGTATCTGGATCAGGGTAACCAAACCCAACCTTGATCATCTTCGCTTTGATCCTGAATCAAGCTTTCTGCTTCTTCTTCCAGGTCCCAGCGATGCTGACGAAAACTCGCTAACCACTGTTCTGGCGTATCTCCTGCAAAGCGGTTCGCCAGACTCTCTCCAGTAATAGCGCAAGTGAGCTGCATACCATTTACAAGAGCGGGAAAACAAACGCATTTTTTACTCTCGTTCCACTCTTCCCTGTCCGGAAACTGGATGGCCTGATTCACGCGGACAACTCCTCCTGCAATTGCTTTATAACTGGTTCTATGTCAGGCAGAACACCGTGCCAGAGAAGAAAGGCATGAGCCGCCTGTGCCACCAGCATCCCCAATCCATCCGCATTACGCTTTGAACCTCGCAGCTCACACCATGCCAGAAAAGGTGTTTTTCCTTTCTGATAGAACATGTCATAGCAACACATGCCTGAATGAATGAGCGATGCCGGGATCGCGGGAATATCACCACTGATGCCACTGGATGTTGCATTAATAATGAGCTCGAACTCATGCCCCTCCAGTTCGTCCATACCCAACGCCTGAATACTGCCCGTGTGCGCAAACAATTTAGCCAACTCTTCCGCGCGGGATACCGTCCGATTAGTGATTGTCACCGCGCAGTCCAGAGAAAGGAGTGGAAGTAATACACCACGAGACGCCCCACCAGCGCCGATGAGTAGAATACGTAAACCAGGGCGGATAAAAGACAGACGTTCCAGATCGCTTAACAAGCCTACGCCATCGGTATTGTCACCCAGCAGGCGTCCATCTTCTAACCGCTTGAGGGTATTAACAGCACCAGCCAACGCTGCCCGTTCAGTAAGTTCATCAGCTCTGGCAAAGGCCTCTTCTTTAAAAGGCACCGTCACATTCGCTCCTTTACCACCAGCACTAAAGAAAGCGTTCAGTGTGTTAATGAAATCATTGATAGGTGCCAGCACGCGCCCATAGGGATGTTCAATATTCAATTGCTGAGCAAATTGCTGATGAATGAATGGCGATTTGCTGTGGGCTATTGGATTACCAAAAACAGCATAGTTTTCCATTATGTTACCCCTGTCGAAACAGTTCACCCGTCAGGGCATCGCGGATTTCTGAAGGATTTAAACGCCCTCCCGTTTCACCAGGCACAACCGGGAACGCTGCGCCAAATTGTGCGCGAACTTCGTCTACTGTTCGACAAGGCGGCAATCCACTCAAGTTGGCACTGGTAGAAACCAGCGGTTTACCATAAGCCTGGCACAAAGCAACCACCAACGGATGGTCAGTGACTCGTACAGCAAGCGAATCAAAGCGGCCCGTCAACCAGCGCGGTGTTGTCGCAGGCGTGGGAAAGACAAAGGTGACGGGACCTGGCCAGCGAGAAAAAATGGTTTCACGCTGCGCGTCAGTCAGCATGCAGTCATCAATATAGGGTTTAAGCTGCTCGTAATTTGCCGCGATTAAAATCAGCCCCTTATCAACCGGACGCTGTTTTAGTTCCAACAGTCTCATCACTGCTGTTTCGCTATCAGGATCGCACCCGACACCGAAAACGGCTTCCGTGGGATAGGCGATGACACGTTCTTCATTGAGGACATCTATCGCAGCTGCGATAGCGTCTCCTTGCAGGTTATTATTCACGTTATTATTCCGCCGAAACCGGCTTTCCACATTGTTTACTGGCACAAAAGTGTTTTACACCCTGCGCGGTTTTCTTTTCGATGAGTAGCGGATAATGACACTCAGGGCATTCTCCGGCTATAGGTTTGAAGTTAATGGCAAATTGACACTCCGGGTAGCGATCACAGGAATGAAATGTTTTGCCATAACGGGAGCGGCGCTGGACCAGATGGCCCGTCCGACATTGAGGACAGGTAATTGCTGTTTCGTCCGGTTTATCGATAAGTTCGGTATGATCGCATTCAGGATAGTTACTGCAACCAACAAACATACCAAAGCGCCCCTGGCGTAAGACCAGATTTGCGCCGCATGCAGGGCAAATCTGCCCCTCCAGAACTTTGACGATATGTCCATCCGCTGAAGATTTCAGAGGACGGACGTAGTCACACGCCGGATACTGTGAGCATCCAAGAAACGGACCGTGTTTCCCGGATCGAATAACCAGTTCAGCCCCGCACTTTGGGCAGGACTCATTATTACGCACCGTGAACAGTGCTGATTTCGCCATAACAACTTATGCTGAATTAAAGAAATGATTAATGCAGCATACCTTCATTCACTTCAAAGAGTAATTCTTCCATTTGCTGGTACGCATTTTCGCAGCCCGGAATATTGAACAACACCATCAGGATTACCCATTTCAGGTCTTCCAGGTCGAACTCAGCGGTATCCAGCGCGAGCACTCGCTCTATCACCATTTCACGGGTTTCAAGGTTAAGCACCTGAATTTGCTCAAGGAAAAGCAGAAAACCACGACAGCTGGCATCCAGTCTTTCACACTCTTCAGGGGTATAAATACGCATGGAGAGTGGATCAGAGGCCAGTTGCATCGGTTCTGCCAGTCCTTCCTGATAATCCGCAAGCTTTTCCAGCCAAAGCAGGGCATTGTAGATATCTTCTCGATCAAATCCTGCGTCGGTAAGATCCTGTTCAAGTTTGTCTTGATCCACACGCAACTCAGCTTCTGTGTGAATATAGGTTTCAAACAAATACATTAGTACGTCGAACATGGCATGCCCTCCTCAATCGGACATAGCCGCCGGGTACAGCTGCGATCCATCCTGCTAACTCCAGTTCGAGTAGTTGAGTAACTACCTCTGGCACAGGTTGGCCGGCACGTTCAGCGACGACGTCAACAGGTGTTACCTCATCTCCTACGTTAGCCAGGAGCTCAGGAAATGGCAATGCCACGTCTTCCTGATCTGGTGAATAAAATGAATTTTCAGGCGCGTCTGGCAACCAGTGCAATCCAAATTGCAAGTTTTCCAGAATTTCTTCCGGTTCCGTCACAAGAATCGCACCTTGTTTTATTAACCAGTGAGGCCCTTCGCTTCCCGGATTCCCTATTGGACCTGGCAAGGCAAAAACTTCTCGCCCCTGTTCAAGCGCACAACGCGCTGTCACCAGCGAACCACTGCGCAAAGCAGCTTCCACCACAAGTACACCTTTACTTAGACCACTGATAATGCGATTTCTTCGCGGGAAATTGTAAGCAAGAGGTGGAACATCGAGGGGAAATTCCGAGACGAGAGCTCCGCCATGTTCAAGCAGACTGGTAGCCAGCCGGGCATGGCGGCGGGGATGAATGGTATTAAGTCCATTCCCCAATACAGCAATGCTGACGCCATTCACCTGCAAGGCCGCTTTATGCGCCACACCATCGATTCCTCGCGCCAGTCCACTCGTAATTGTCACTCCACGCGTCGCCAGAGTTTCGCAAAATAATCGTCCCCAGCGTTCGCCATACCATGAATGCGCCCGACTCCCCACTACAGCAAGCTGAAATGAATGCAATGCGCGTAGTTCTCCAGCAACAAACAGCGCACCGGGGTAATCTGCTGTCGCCAGAAGTTGGGAAGGATAAAATTCACTATCCGCTGAGATTAAATGATGGTTTGGTTGATTCAACCAACAAAGTGAGCTCTCAATACTCTTTGGCGGAAATGAAAGAAAGCGTTGTGCCTGCCGCAATGTAAGCCCTGTTTGCTGCAATACAACCGCATCAATATGCGACTGTTTTGCCAGCCAGTGAGCTATACGGACCATATCATCGCCGTACAAGCTGCTGACGCTCATTAAACGCAGCCAAATTTCTGTATCGACCATCCTTATCTCCCTGCCATAAGCAGTCTTAGCAATCTTTGCGATTGGTCAGTGATGCTGTCAATCAGAGGGGGATTTGTCTAGAATAGAAGAAATAATCTTTCTAACTCCTGAACACATCTCTGGAGATTTATGTCAGTTTTGCAAGTGTTACATATTCCGGACGAGCGGCTTCGCAAAGTTGCTAAACCGGTAGAAGAAGTGAATGCAGAAATTCAGCGTATCGTCGATGATATGTTCGAGACGATGTACGCAGAAGAAGGTATTGGCCTGGCGGCAACCCAGGTTGATATCCATCAACGTATCATTGTTATTGATGTTTCGGAAAACCGTGACGAACGGCTGGTGTTAATCAATCCGGAGCTTTTAGAAAAAAGCGGCGAAACAGGCATTGAAGAAGGTTGCCTGTCGATCCCTGAACAACGTGCTTTAGTGCCACGCGCAGAGAAAGTTAAAATTCGCGCCCTGGACCGCGACGGTAAACCATTTGAACTGGAAGCAGACGGTCTGTTAGCCATCTGTATTCAGCATGAGATGGATCACCTGGTCGGCAAACTGTTTATGGATTATCTGTCACCGCTGAAACAACAACGTATTCGTCAGAAAGTTGAAAAACTGGATCGTCTGAAAGCCCGGGCTTAAGGATAAGAATTAACGTGTCAGAATCACTACGTATTATTTTTGCGGGTACACCTGACTTTGCAGCGCGTCATCTCGACGCGCTGTTGTCTTCTGGTCATAACGTCGTTGGCGTGTTCACCCAGCCAGACCGACCGGCAGGACGCGGTAAAAAACTGATGCCCAGCCCGGTTAAAGTTCTGGCTGAGGAAAAAGGTCTGCCCGTTTTTCAACCTGTTTCCCTGCGTCCACAAGAAAACCAGCAACTGGTCGCCGACCTGCAGGCTGATGTTATGGTCGTCGTCGCCTATGGTTTAATTCTGCCGAAAGCTGTGCTGGAGATGCCGCGTCTTGGCTGTATCAACGTTCATGGTTCACTGCTGCCACGCTGGCGCGGTGCTGCACCAATCCAACGCTCACTATGGGCGGGTGATGCAGAAACTGGTGTGACCATTATGCAAATGGATGTTGGTTTAGACACCGGTGACATGCTCTATAAGCTCTCCTGCCCGATTACTGCAGAAGATACCAGTGGTACGCTGTACGACAAGCTGGCAGAGCTTGGCCCACAAGGGCTTATCACCACATTGAAACAACTGGCAGACGGCACGGCGAAACCAGAAGTTCAGGACGAAACTCTTGTCACTTACGCCGAAAAGTTGAGTAAAGAAGAAGCGCGTATTGACTGGTCGCTTTCGGCAGCGCAGCTTGAACGCTGCATTCGCGCTTTTAATCCGTGGCCGATGAGCTGGCTGGAAATTGAAGGACAGCCGGTTAAAGTCTGGAAAGCATCGGTCATTAATACGGCAACCAACGCTGCCCCAGGAACGATCCTTGAAGCCAACAAACAAGGCATTCAGGTTGCGACGGGTGATGGCATCCTGAACCTGCTCTCGTTACAACCTGCGGGTAAGAAAGCAATGAGCGCGCAAGACCTCCTGAATTCTCGTCGGGAATGGTTTGTTCCGGGCAACCGTCTGGTCTGATAGTCCACTCTTCTAAGCCCGGTCTTGCCGGGCATTTTTATACTTATGAAAAAACAACGTAATTTACGTAGCATGGCGGCACAGGCCGTTGAACAAGTCGTCGAGCAAGGGCAATCATTAAGCAACATTCTGCCACCGCTCCAGCAAAAAGTTTCCGATAAAGACAAAGCACTTCTTCAAGAATTGTGCTTTGGCGTACTGCGTACGCTTTCACAGTTAGACTGGCTGATTAATAAGTTAATGGCCCGTCCGATGACCGGCAAACAGCGCACTGTGCATTACCTGATTATGGTTGGTTTGTATCAACTGCTTTATACCCGCATTCCACCTCATGCTGCGCTGGCTGAAACGGTTGAAGGTGCTGTCGCAATTAAGCGTCCGCAACTTAAAGGGTTGATTAACGGCGTATTACGCCAGTTCCAGCGTCAGCAAGAAGAGTTATTAGCCGAGTTTAATGCCAGTGATGCACGTTATCTGCATCCTTCCTGGTTGCTGAAGCGTCTGCAAAAAGCGTATCCAGAGCAATGGCAATCCATCATTGAAGCCAATAACCAGCGTCCGCCAATGTGGCTGCGCGTTAATCGTACGCATCATTCCCGCGACAGCTGGCTTGCATTGCTGGATGAAGCAGGAATGAAAGGTTTCCCGCATGCGGATTACCCTGATGCTGTACGGCTGGAAACACCTGCACCTGTTCATGTGCTACCAGGTTTTGAAGAAGGATGGGTTACCGTTCAGGATGCATCAGCACAAGGTTGCATGGCCTGGCTTGCGCCACAAAACGGTGAACACATTCTGGATCTTTGCGCTGCCCCCGGCGGTAAAACAACGCATATCCTTGAGGTGGCACCAGAAGCGCAGGTTGTTGCGGTTGATATTGACGAACAGCGCCTCTCTCGCGTTTACGACAATTTAAAACGCCTTGGTATGAAGGCGACCGTGAAACAAGGTGATGGCCGCTACCCTTCCCAATGGTGTGGCGAGCAACAGTTTGATCGCATTTTATTAGATGCGCCTTGTTCAGCAACCGGTGTGATTCGTCGCCATCCGGATATTAAATGGTTACGCCGCGATCGCGATATCCCTGAACTCGCGCAGTTGCAGTCTGAAATTCTCGACGCCATCTGGCCGCATTTAAAATCCGGTGGAACCCTGGTCTATGCCACCTGTTCAGTGTTACCGGAAGAGAATAGCCAACAAATTAAAGCCTTTCTGCAACGCACAGAAGATGCAATGCTTTGCGAAACCGGAACACCAGAACAACCAGGTAAGCAAAATCTGCCTGGTGCCGAAGAGGGCGACGGCTTCTTTTACGCTAAGCTAATCAAAAAGTGATGAGATAACGGGTCGCGACTGATGAAAATTATCATTCTGGGTGCCGGCCAGGTTGGCGGCACACTGGCGGAAAACCTGGTTGGCGAGAACAACGATATTACTGTTGTCGATACCAACGGTGAGCGTCTGCGGACCTTGCAGGATAAATTTGACCTGCGAGTCGTGCAGGGGCATGGCTCTCATCCACGCGTATTGCGGGAGGCAGGTGCCGACGACGCCGATATGCTGGTTGCTGTAACCAGTTCAGATGAAACCAATATGGTTGCCTGCCAGGTAGCCTACTCACTTTTCAACACCCCTAATCGCATCGCTCGTATCCGCTCACCAGACTACGTGCGCGATGCCGATAAGCTATTTCATTCAGATGCTGTACCGATTGATCATCTGATCGCACCAGAGCAGCTGGTTATCGATAATATTTACCGACTGATTGAGTATCCCGGCGCGCTGCAGGTGGTGAACTTCGCTGAGGGTAAAGTCAGCCTGGCTGTGGTTAAAGCCTATTATGGCGGCCCACTGATTGGTAATGCACTTTCGACCATGCGCGAACATATGCCGCATATCGATACTCGTGTGGCAGCCATTTTCCGCCACGATCGCCCTATTCGTCCGCAAGGTTCGACCATTGTTGAAGCTGGTGATGAAGTGTTCTTTATTGCCGCTTCACAGCATATCCGCGCGGTGATGAGTGAATTGCAACGTCTGGAAAAACCGTATAAGCGGATCATGCTGGTTGGCGGCGGTAATATCGGTGCAGGGCTGGCGCGTCGTCTGGAAAAAGATTACAGCGTTAAACTCATCGAACGTAATCAGCAGCGCGCTGCCGAACTGGCGGAAAAGTTGCAGAATACGATCGTCTTTTTTGGTGATGCGTCGGATCAAGAACTGCTAGCCGAAGAACATATCGATCAAGTTGATCTGTTTATTGCCGTCACCAACGATGACGAAGCCAATATCATGTCCGCCATGCTTGCCAAACGTATGGGTGCGAAAAAGGTGATGGTATTGATCCAGCGTCGCGCTTATGTGGATCTGGTTCAGGGGAGCGTGATCGATATTGCGATTTCACCACAACAAGCAACTATTTCTGCGTTGCTTAGTCACGTGCGAAAAGCCGATATTGTTGGTGTTTCCTCATTGCGCCGCGGTGTTGCAGAAGCTATTGAAGCTGTTGCTCACGGTGATGAAAGCACCTCACGCGTTGTGGGCAGAGTCATTGATGAAATCAAGCTACCACCAGGAACGATTATTGGTGCTGTAGTACGCGGCAATGATGTGATGATTGCCAATGACAATCTGCGTATTGAGCAAGGCGATCATGTAATTATGTTCCTGACGGACAAAAAGTTTATTACCGACGTCGAACGTCTCTTCCAGCCAAGTCCTTTCTTCTTGTAATTAATAAGGCGTCTTCTGGCGCCTTATTATTTCCCTTTTCTTTTCAAGGATTAATTAAATTCATTCCCGGCAGGAAAATAGCTTAACATTTGTTAGACTTATGATTGTCGGCTTTATAGGGAGAATAACATGAGCATTATTAAAGAATTTCGCGAATTTGCAATGCGCGGAAATGTGGTGGATTTGGCAGTGGGTGTCATTATCGGTGCGGCCTTCGGTAAGATTGTCTCTTCACTGGTTGCCGATATCATCATGCCGCCGCTGGGTTTATTAATTGGTGGGATCGACTTTAAACAGTTTGCTGTCACGCTACGCGATGCGCAAGGGGATATCCCAGCAGTCGTTATGCATTACGGTGTCTTCATTCAAAACGTCTTTGATTTTCTGATTGTGGCCTTTGCCATCTTTATGGCGATTAAGCTAATCAATAAACTGAATCGGAAAAAAGAAGAACCAGCAGCTGCACCTGCACCAACTAAAGAAGAAGTATTACTGACCGAGATCCGTGATTTGCTGAAAGAGCAGAATAACCGCTCTTAAAAAGCCCCTGAAAGCAGAAGGCCAGTGGTAAAAAAGTGATTTACTTTCTTGCCACTGGCCTCCCAGTTTCCCCGATTGCCATGTTTTCCTTTTCGCATGTAACTACCTTTCCCCTTCTTATTTTTCTCTACACGCTGTCGGAATAAAGGATCATGTAGTAATGCTTCTATCGCATTATCCTTTATCTGCCCTTTAGTATGCTGATATCGGCTCATAAAAACTCCAATTGGTTATTTAACGGCGCGAGTGTAATCCTGCCAGTGTAAAAAATCAACAGCCACTCTTAACGCCACTCGCCCCTTGTTCAAGAGCTTCAAGAATCGAGCAATAAACACTGCTATGGGCGGTCCCACAACAGGCATCGTTAAGGCGTTGGAGGGAACGCTGCATACTCTGCAACTCGGCTATCCGTGCTTCGACTTCCTGCAATCTTTCCTGCACAATGCCTTTTGACTCCTGACAGGTATGGTGTTCAGGATCGATACGGATCGACAGCAACTCGCGGATCGACTCCAGACTGAAACCAAGTTGTCTGGCATGGCGGATAAATTTCAATCGCTGGAGATCGCTTTCAGTATACAGGCGAAACCCACCTTCGGTGCGTACTTCATGCTCCATCATCTGCTGCTTTTCGTAATAACGAATCGTGTCGGGTGTTACTTCCGCCATTTTTGCCAGCTCACCAATGCGATACATACATACTCCACTAGTTATCGTTGATTTTGTCCAACAACTTGTCAGCATAATCGCCGCGTAAAAAATCGGTACTCAATCCAGCTTGTCGCAGCTTCAATTCCAGTAATGACAATCGACGACTAACCTCTTGATATTGCGGATCATCATGACGGATACCTTTGAGGATATCCAGAAGCTGTATTGCTTCCCTCCGTTGCTCAAGTTCTGGCGGTAAGCAACCGGCATTCTTCAGCAAGCGATACCCCGCACGTAATTCTGGTGGCACGTGGGAATCATCATCCAGGATTAATGGTTCGCCGCTACCAGGTAGGTTATCAAACTCACCTTTCGCTTGCGCTTCTGCTATATGGCGCTCTGCCCACTGGTCAAGTAACCACATAAATACTCCAGGGGATGAACAAAAAGAGTACAGCTATTGTAGATAAGTGGGGATACTACGGGTATAAAAAAACCCGCCGGGGCGGGTTTTTTTACGTTGCTTCAGATTACTCTGCAGCAGCTTCTGCTTTCTCTGAACGATCAACCAGCTCGATGTAAGCCATCGGCGCGTTGTCGCCTGCACGGAAGCCACACTTCAGAATACGAGTGTAACCACCGGCACGGCTCGCGAAACGCGGGCCCAGTTCGTTAAACAGTTTTGCCACGATCTCGTTATCACGAGTACGGGCGAATGCCAGACGACGATTAGCAACGCTATCAGTCTTGGCAAGAGTAATCAGCGGCTCAACTACGCGGCGCAGCTCTTTCGCTTTAGGCAGAGTCGTCTTGATGATTTCATGACGAACCAGTGAACCTGCCATATTGCGGAACATAGCCTGGCGATGGCTGCTGTTGCGGTTCAGTTGACGACCACTCTTACGATGGCGCATGACCTTATCCTTCTCAGTAAAACCTTAACCTGTGATCCGGTTACTCGTCAGCGATGCTTGCCGGTGGCCAGTTTTCCAGGCGCATGCCCAGAGACAGTCCACGGGAAGCCAGCACGTCTTTAATCTCAGTAAGAGATTTTTTACCAAGGTTAGGCGTTTTAAGGAGCTCAACCTCGGTACGCTGTACCAGATCACCGATATAGTGGATAGCTTCTGCTTTAAGGCAGTTAGCAGAGCGGACAGTCAATTCCAGATCGTCAACAGGGCGCAGCAGGATCGGATCGAACTCTGGTTTCTCTTCTTTCACTTCAGGCTGACGTACATCACGTAAGTCAACGAAAGCTTCCAGTTGTTCAGCCAGAATGGTTGCCGCACGACGAATCGCCTCTTCAGGATCGATTGTGCCGTTGGTTTCCATTTCGATGACCAGCTTGTCCAGGTCGGTACGCTGTTCTACACGCGCTGCTTCAACATTGTAGGCAATACGCTCCACAGGGCTGTAGCATGCGTCGACCAGCAGACGGCCGATTGGGCGCTCATCTTCTTCCGAATGAATTCGGGTAGAAGCCGGCACATAACCACGACCGCGCTGAACTTTGATACGCATGCTAATAGACGCGTTCTCATCGGTCAGGTGGCAGATCACGTGCTGCGGCTTGACGATTTCGACATCACCGTCGTGGGTGATATCGGCTGCAGTCACAGGGCCAATGCCAGATTTATTCAAGGTAAGAATAACTTCATCTTTGCCCTGAACTCTCACCGCCAGCCCTTTCAGGTTGAGCAGGATTTCCAGGATATCTTCCTGAACGCCTTCTTTGGTGCTGTACTCATGTAGTACACCATCAATCTCAACCTCGGTCACCGCGCAACCCGGCATCGATGAGAGCAGAATACGGCGCAGTGCGTTACCCAGAGTATGGCCAAAGCCACGCTCTAAAGGCTCAAGGGTCACCTTGGCGTGCGTCGAACTCACTTGCTCGATATCAACCAGGCGCGGTTTTAGAAACTCTGTCACAGAACCCTGCATTGTGTCCTCTCTTTGGTACTAAGCTTTACTTGGAGTAAAGCTCGACGATCAGGTGTTCGTTAATGTCCGCAGACAGATCAGAACGCTCCGGCTTACGCTTAAACGTACCTTCCATCTTGCCAGCATCAACTTCCAGCCAGGTTGGCTTTTCACGCTGCTCAGCCAGCTCCAGAGCGGCTTTCACGCGAGACTGCTTCTTCGCTTTCTCACGAATGCTTACAACGTCATTCGGACTAACCTGATAAGAAGCGATGTTAACAACACGACCGTTTACCATAATTGCTTTATGGCTAACCAGCTGACGTGCTTCTGCACGAGTGGCACCGAAGCCCATACGGTATACAACGTTGTCCAGACGACCTTCCAGCAGAGCCAACAGGTTTTCACCGGTGTTGCCTTTCAGACGTGCTGCTTCTTTGTAGTAGTTACGGAACTGACGCTCCAGCACACCATAGATACGGCGAACTTTTTGCTTTTCACGCAACTGCACACCATAGTCAGACAGACGCGGTTTACGCGCACCGTGCTGGCCAGGAGCTTGTTCAATTTTACACTTGGTATCGATCGCGCGAACGCCAGACTTAAGGAATAAGTCGGTGCCCTCACGACGGCTCAGCTTGAGCTTAGGACCCAAATATCTTGCCATTTTCTTTCTCCAACAAACCTGGAAAACGAGGCGTTATACGCGACGTTTTTTCGGCGGACGACAACCGTTATGAGGGATCGGAGTCACATCAGTAATGTTAGTGATGCGGAAACCTGCGGCGTTCAGAGCACGAATAGTAGATTCGCGGCCTGGACCCGGACCTTTAACCATAACTTCCAGATTCTTGATGCCGTATTCTTTCACGGCGTCAGCGCAACGCTCTGCTGCAACCTGAGCTGCAAACGGAGTGGATTTGCGAGAACCACGGAAACCGGAACCACCGGCTGTTGCCCAACCCAACGCGTTACCCTGACGATCAGTGATAGTCACGATGGTGTTGTTGAAAGAAGCATGGATATGAGCCACGCCGTCAGAGACTTGTTTTCTTACACGTTTACGTGCACGAATTGGTGCCTTTGCCATTATTCAATCACCCCGATTATTTCTTGATCGGTTTGCGCGGACCCTTACGGGTACGTGCGTTGGTCTTGGTACGCTGACCGCGAACCGGGAGACCACGACGATGACGCAAACCGCGATAGCAACCAAGATCCATCAGGCGCTTGATGCTCATGCTGATTTCACGGCGCAGATCACCTTCAACGACAAATTTGGCAACTTCGTCACGCAGCGTGTCGATTTGTCCTTCAGACAGCTCACTGATCTTAACATCTTCAGCGATACCCGCTGCAGCCAGGATGGCTTTAGAACGGGTCTTGCCGACGCCATAAATCGAAGTTAATGCGATTACGGCATGCTTATGATCAGGAATGTTAATGCCTGCTATACGGGCCACTATGCACTCCTACTATTTAATATGTACGTTCCATGCTGAAAAGCCCGTTTTCAGGATACTCAAATGGAAACGCACAGACATACAAAAGATTGGCTGGCTAATCTAGCCAGCTCAACCCAACTTTGCAAGAAAAATATGCGAAAAAATCAGCCTTGGCGCTGTTTATGCTTCGGCTCGGCACTGCAAATCACACGGATGACACCATCACGCTTAACGATTTTGCAGTTACGGCATAATTTCTTGACGGAAGCACGAACTTTCATTTTTACTCTCCGTAACTTCTCGGGCGACCAATTATCGGCCGTAGCCTTTCAGGTTCGCCTTCTTCAATGCAGACTCATACTGACTGGACATCATCAGAGTTTGCACTTGAGCCATAAAGTCCATAATCACGACAACAACGATAAGCAGTGAGGTCCCACCGAAGTAGAACGGTACTTTCATTGCATCACGCATGAACTCCGGGATCAGGCAGATAAAGGTAATGTACAGCGCACCAACCAGGGTCAGGCGGGTCATTACTTTATCGATATACTTCGCCGTTTGCTCTCCCGGACGAATTCCTGGTACAAATGCACCGGACTTCTTCAGGTTATCTGCTGTTTCACGCGGGTTGAAAACCAACGCCGTGTAGAAGAAACAGAAGAAGATGATTGCAGACGCATAGAGTAACACATAAAGCGGTTGCCCAGGCTGCAAATACAGCGAAATTGTTGTCAGCCAGTTCCAACCAGTACCGCCCCCGAACCATGACGCGATGGTCGCCGGGAACAGAATAATACTGGAAGCGAAGATTGCCGGGATTACCCCCGCCATATTCACTTTCAGCGGTAAATGTGTGCTCTGTGCAGCATAGACACGACGACCTTGCTGACGTTTCGCGTAGTTTACCACAATGCGGCGTTGACCACGCTCAACAAATACAACAAAGAACGTCACTGCAAATACTAATACTGCAACCAACAGCAACACGAGGAAGTGCAGGTCGCCTTGACGCGCTTGCTCGATAGTATGGGCAATGGCTGGCGGGAGTCCCGCGACAATACCGGCGAAGATAATGATTGAAATACCGTTGCCGATACCTCGTTCAGTAATCTGTTCGCCCAACCACATCAGGAACATGGTTCCTGTGACCAGACTTACAACAGCGGTGAAGTAGAATGCAAAGCCCGGGTTAATGACCAGGCCTTGCATACCAGGCATATTCGGCAGACCGGTAGCAATACCGATCGACTGGAATATTGCCAGCACCAGAGTACCGTAGCGGGTGTACTGGCTGATCTTACGACGACCAGACTCCCCTTCTTTCTTAATTTCTGCCAACGTTGGGTGAACCACCGTCAGCAGCTGGATAATGATCGATGCCGAAATATACGGCATGATCCCCAGAGCAAAGATAGAAGCACGGCTGAGAGCACCACCAGAGAACATGTTAAACATTTCAATGATGGTGCCTCGCTGTTGCTCAAGCAGTTTGGCAAGTACAGCGGCATCAATACCAGGGATCGGAATAAAAGAGCCAATACGGAACACAATCAGCGCACCGATAACAAACAGCAGTCTGCGTTTCAGCTCGCCTAAGCCACCTTTGGCACTTTGAAAATCTAATCCCGGTTGTTTAGCCATCTGCTACTTATTCCTCGATTTTACCGCCAGCAGCTTCGATAGCAGCACGAGCGCCTTTAGTAACACGCAGGCCACGAACAGTTACCGGAGTAGTTACTTCGCCAGCCAGGATCACTTTCGCGAACTCGATCTGGATACCGATAATGTTAGCCGCTTTCAGCGTGTTCAGGTCTACAACACCGCCTTCTACTTTAGCCAGGTCAGACAGACGAACTTCGGCTGTAATCGCTGCTTTACGAGAAGTGAAGCCGAATTTCGGCAGACGACGGTACAGAGGCATCTGACCACCCTCGAAACCGCGACGTACGCCACCGCCAGAACGAGACTTCTGACCTTTGTGACCACGACCACCGGTTTTACCGAGGCCAGAACCGATACCACGACCCAGGCGTTTACCCGCCTTTTTGGAGCCTTCGGCCGGAGACAGAGTATTTAAACGCATCTCTTACTCCTCAACTTTAACCATGAAGGAAACCGCGTTGATCATACCGCGAATAGCAGGAGTATCCTCGCGCTCTACGGTGTGACCAATACGACGCAGACCCAGGCCAAGCAGCGTTGCCTTGTGTTTCGGCAGACGACCGATTGCACTGCGGGTTTGAGTAATTTTAATAGTCTTTGCCATGGTTTATTTCCCCAGAATTTCTTCAACGGATTTACCACGCTTGGCAGCGACCATTTCTGGAGAATTCATATTTTCCAGGCCATCGATAGTTGCACGAACCACGTTAATCGGGTTGGTGGAACCATACGCTTTAGCCAGAACGTTATGAACCCCAGCGACTTCCAGAACGGCGCGCATTGCACCACCGGCGATGATACCGGTACCTTCGGAAGCCGGCTGCATGAATACGCGAGAACCCGTATGAACACCTTTAACAGGGTGTTGCAGAGTGCCGTTATTCAGCGCGACGTTAATCATATTGCGACGGGCTTTTTCCATCGCTTTCTGGATCGCTGCTGGAACTTCACGCGCTTTACCGTAACCAAAACCAACGCGACCGTTACCATCGCCAACTACAGTCAGAGCTGTGAAGGAGAAAATACGACCACCTTTAACGGTTTTAGATACGCGGTTTACCGCGATCAGCTTTTCCTGCAGTTCGCCAGCTTGTTTTTCGATGTGAGCCATCTTACACCTCTACCTTAGAACTGAAGGCCAGCTTCACGGGCAGCATCTGCCAGTGCCTGGACACGACCATGATATTGGAACCCGGAACGGTCAAAGGATACATCTTTGATGCCTTTTTCCAGAGCGCGTTCAGCGACAGCTTTACCCACAGCTGCAGCCGCGTCTTTGTTACCGGTGTACTTCAGTTGTTCAGCGATAGCTTTTTCTACAGTAGAAGCAGCTACCAGAACTTCAGAACCGTTCGGTGCAATTACCTGTGCGTAAATGTGACGCGGGGTACGATGTACCACCAGGCGAGTTGCGCCCAGCTCCTGGAGCTTGCGGCGTGCGCGGGTCGCACGACGGATACGAGCAGATTTCTTATCCATAGTGTTACCTTACTTCTTCTTAGCCTCTTTGGTACGCACGACTTCGTCGGCGTAACGAACACCCTTGCCTTTGTAAGGCTCAGGACGACGGTAGGCGCGCAGATCCGCTGCAACCTGGCCGATCACCTGCTTATCAGCGCCTTTCAGCACGATTTCAGTCTGAGTCGGACATTCAGCAGTGATACCCGCAGGCAGCTGATGGTCAACAGGATGAGAGAAACCCAGAGACAGGTTAATCACATTGCCTTTAACCGCTGCACGGTAACCTACACCAACCAGCTGCAGCTTCTTAGTGAAGCCTTCGGTAACACCGATAACCATTGAGTTCAGCAGGGCACGCGCGGTACCAGCCTGTGCCCAACCGTCTGCGTAACCATCACGCGGACCGAAGGTCAGGGTATTATCTGCATGTTTAACTTCAACAGCATCGTTGAGAGTACGAGTCAGCTCGCCGTTTTTACCTTTGATCGTAATAACCTGACCGTTGATTTTTACGTCAACGCCGGCAGGAACAACGACCGGTGCTTTAGCAACACGAGACATTTTTTCCTCCGATTAGGCTACGTAGCAGATAATTTCGCCACCAAGACCAGCCTGGCGCGCTGCACGATCAGTCATAACACCTTTAGAGGTAGAAACAACTGCGATACCCAGACCCGCCATAACTTTCGGCAGCTCATCTTTACGTTTATAGATGCGCAGACCTGGGCGGCTGACACGCTGAATGCTTTCTACAACAGCTTTGCCCTGGAAATACTTCAGAGTAAGTTCCAGTTCAGGCTTGGTGTCGCCTTCAACTTTAAAATCTTCAATAAAACCTTCTTCCTTCAGCACGTTGGCGATTGCCACTTTCAGCTTGGAGGAAGGCATGGTGACCGCAGCTTTGTTCGCGGCCTGACCGTTACGGATACGGGTCAGCATATCCGCGATCGGATCTTGCATGCTCATCTGTCTTTACTCCCGTGATTCAATTGGTGACAATTACCAGCTAGCCTTTTTCAGACCCGGGATTTCACCGCGCATAGCGGCTTCACGGACCTTAATACGGCTCAACCCGAACTTCCGCAGGAAACCATGCGGACGACCTGTTTGACGGCAGCGGTTACGCTGACGAGACGGGCTGGAATCACGCGGCAGAGTCTGCAGCTTGAGAACAGCGTTCCAACGATCTTCGTCGGAAGCGTTCACATCAGAGATGATCGCTTTCAGTTCAGCGCGTTTCGCGAAGTATTTATCAGCTAAAGCTACGCGTTTTACTTCGCGTGCTTTCATTGATTGCTTAGCCATTTAGTAACCCTACCTTACTTGCGGAACGGGAAGTCAAAGGCAGCCAGCAGAGCGCGGCCTTCTTCGTCAGATTTCGCAGTAGTGGTAATGGTAATATCCAAACCACGAACGCGGTCGACTTTATCGTAGTCGATTTCTGGGAAGATGATCTGCTCACGGACACCCATGCTGTAGTTACCACGACCGTCGAAAGACTTAGCGGACAGGCCACGGAAGTCACGGATACGAGGTACAGCAATAGTGATCAGGCGCTCAAAGAACTCCCACATGCGTTCGCCACGCAGAGTTACTTTACAGCCGATCGGATAGCCCTGACGGATTTTGAAGCCTGCAACAGATTTGCGTGCTTTGGTGATCAGCGGTTTTTGACCGGAGATTGCTGCCAGGTCTGCTGCTGCGTTATCCAGCAGTTTTTTGTCAGCGATCGCTTCACCAACACCCATGTTCAGGGTGATCTTCTCGACCCGAGGGACTTGCATGACAGAATTGTAGTTAAACTCAGTCATGAGTTTTTTAACTACTTCGTCTTTGTAGTAATCATGCAGTTTCGCCATCGTACTACTCCAAATTACTTGATAGTTTCGCTGTTAGACTTGAAGAAACGGACTTTTTTACCGTCTTCGAATCTAAAGCCTACACGGTCAGCCTTGCCGGTTGCCGCATTGAAGATTGCTACGTTGGAAACCTGAATAGCGGCTTCTTTTTCAACGATGCCACCCGGTTGGTTCAGGGCCGGAACCGGCTTCTGATGTTTCTTAACCAGGTTGATACCTTCAACAATGACCTTGCCGGAAGACAGGACATTCTTAACTTTACCGCGTTTACCTTTATCTTTACCGGTTAACACGATAACTTCGTCATCACGACGGATTTTCGCTGCCATGATTCGCTCCTTAGAGTACTTCTGGTGCCAGAGAGATAATTTTCATGAACTTCTCACTACGAAGCTCACGAGTTACCGGCCCAAAAATACGCGTACCGATAGGCTGCTCGCTGTTGTTGTTCAGAAGAACACAAGCATTACCATCGAAGCGAATGACAGAACCGTCCGGGCGACGAACACCCTTCTTGGTGCGCACCACTACCGCCTTCAGCACATCACCTTTTTTGACCTTACCACGCGGAATTGCTTCTTTGATGGTGATCTTGATGATGTCGCCTACGCCTGCGTAGCGACGGTGCGAGCCACCCAGAACCTTGATACACATTACGCGACGTGCACCGGAGTTGTCGGCGACGTTCAGCATAGTCTGTTCTTGGATCATTTTAGTGCTCCGCTAATGTCAACTACTACTGAGACCCGAAAATCAGGTCGTTAAAAATCCCCATATCGAGGGCGCGGCATTATAACACCGCTTCAAGGATATGGGTAGAAAAAATAAACGGCTCATTTCTGAGCCGTTTATTCGTATCGAGAGAGTGTACTGTATTACAGAACCGCTTTCTCTACAACGCGAACCAGCGTCCAGGATTTAGTCTTGGACAGCGGACGGCATTCGCGGATTTCAACCACGTCACCGATACCGCATTCGTTGTTCTCGTCATGTACGTGCAGTTTGGTCGTACGCTTGATGAATTTACCGTAGATCGGGTGTTTCACAAAACGTTCGATAGCAACAACAATGGATTTCTCCATTTTGTCGCTAACAACGCGACCTTGCAGAGTACGGATTTTATCGGTCATTACGCACCCGCCTTCTCGTTCAGTAAAGTCTTAACGCGTGCGACATCGCGACGCACTTGCTTCAACAGGTGAGACTGTTGCAGCTGGCCACTTGCAGCCTGCATACGCAGGTTGAACTGCTCACGCAGCAGGTTCAGCAGCTCGGTGTTCAGCTCTTCAACGCTCTTCTCACGCAGCTCTTTTGCTTTCATTACATCACCGTCTTAGTTACAAAGGTGGTTTTAATCGGCAGTTTCGCTGCTGCCAGCTTGAATGCTTCACGGGCCAGCTCTTCCGGAACACCGTCCATTTCATACAGGACTTTACCCGGCTGAATCAAGGCAACCCAATACTCCACGTTACCTTTACCTTTACCCATACGCACTGCCAGCGGCTTTTCAGTGATCGGTTTGTCCGGGAACACACGGATCCAGATCTTACCTTGACGCTTAACTGCACGGGTCATAGCACGACGTGCTGCTTCGATCTGACGTGCAGTCAGACGACCACGGCCAACAGCTTTCAGACCGAAGCTGCCGAAGCTAACATCCGTACCCTGCGCCAGACCGCGGTTACGGCCTTTGTGCATTTTACGGAATTTTGTACGCTTTGGTTGTAACATCAGCGACGCTCCTTATTTACGGCCTTTACGCTGCTGCTTTTTAGGCTGAGCAGCCGGTTTTTCCGGTTGTTCAACAGCAGCCATACCACCCAGGATCTCGCCTTTGAAGATCCACACTTTAACGCCGATTACACCGTAAGTGGTGTGCGCTTCAGAGGTGTTGTAGTCGATGTCAGCACGCAGAGTGTGCAGCGGTACGCGACCTTCGCGGTACCATTCGGTACGTGCGATTTCCGCGCCGCCCAGACGGCCGCTAACTTCAACTTTAATACCTTTAGCGCCCAGACGCATTGCGTTCTGTACAGCACGCTTCATAGCACGACGGAACATAACGCGACGTTCCAGCTGAGAAGTGATGCTGTCAGCAACCAGTTTTGCGTCCAGTTCAGGCTTACGAACTTCGGCGATGTTGATCTGTGCAGGAACGCCAGCGATGTCCGCTACGACCTTACGCAGTTTTTCTACGTCTTCACCTTTTTTACCGATAACGATACCCGGGCGAGCAGTGTGAATGGTTACACGGATGCTCTTAGCCGGACGCTCGATAACGATACGAGATACGGACGCTTTAGCCAGTTCCTTAGTCAGGTACTGACGTACTTTAAAATCGCTGTCCAGGTTGTCAGCGAATTCTTTGGTGTTCGCAAACCAGGTAGAGTTCCATGGTTTTACAATACCCAGGCGAATACCATTAGGATGTACTTTCTGACCCATTGCTAGTCTCCAGAGTCTCAGCGATCGGACACAACCACAGTGATGTGGCTGGTGCGCTTCAGGATGCGATCTGCACGACCTTTTGCACGCGGCATAATGCGCTTCATGCTCGGGCCTTCGTCTACGAAAATTTTCGTAACTTTCAGATCGTCAATGTCAGCGCCATCGTTGTGTTCAGCGTTAGCAATGGCAGATTCCAGAACTTTCTTGACCAGTACAGCCGCTTTCTTGTTGGTGTAGGTCAAAATATCCAGAGCCTGCGACACTTTCTTACCGCGAATCAGGTCAGCAACAAGGCGAACCTTCTGAGCAGAAGAACGAGCATGGCGATGTTTAGCGATAGTTTCCATCTCTTCCTCCTACCTTATTTCTTCTTCGCTTTTTTATCAGCAGCGTGGCCGCGATAAGTACGAGTCGGTGCGAATTCACCCAGTTTGTGACCGACCATTTCGTCGGTTACAAATACCGGAACGTGCTGACGACCATTATGGACAGCGATGGTCAAACCGATCATGTTAGGAAAGATCGTTGAACGACGGGACCAAGTGCGCAGGGGCTTCTTGTCTCCGCTTTCCACCGCTTTCTCTACCTTCTTCAGCAAGTGCAGGTCAATAAAAGGACCTTTCTTGAGAGAACGTGGCATGGCTTATCCTCTAAAATTATTTGCTACGGCGACGTACGATGAATTTATCAGTACGCTTGTTGCTGCGGGTCTTCTTACCTTTGGTCTGAACGCCCCACGGAGTTACCGGGTGCTTACCAAAGTTACGACCTTCACCACCACCATGTGGGTGGTCTACCGGGTTCATCGCGGTACCGCGAACGGTCGGACGAACACCACGCCAGCGTGCAGCACCTGCTTTACCCAGAACGCGCAGCATATGCTCAGCATTGCCAACTTCGCCCAGAGTTGCACGGCAGTCTGCTTCTACTTTACGCATTTCACCAGAACGCAGACGCAGGGTGACATAAGCACCATCACGAGCAACGATCTGAACGTAAGTACCAGCGGAACGTGCCAGCTGACCGCCTTTACCTAGTTTCATTTCTACGTTATGAACAGTAGAACCAACCGGGATGTTGCGCATCGGCAGGGTGTTACCTGGTTTGATTGCAGCATCAACGCCAGACTGAATCTGGTCGCCAGCTTTCAGGCCTTTAGGGGCCAGGATGTAACGGCGTTCACCGTCTTTGTACAGAACCAGCGCGATGTTCGCGGAACGGTTCGGATCGTACTCAAGACGTTCAACAACTGCCGGGATACCGTCTTTGTTGCGTTTGAAGTCAACAATACGGTAAGCCTGCTTGTGGCCACCACCGATATGACGAGTGGTGATACGGCCATTGTTGTTACGACCACCGGATTTGCTGTTTTTTTCCAGCAACGGAGCAAAAGGTTTGCCCTTGTGCAGCTCAGGGTTAACCACTTTAACAACGTGGCGACGACCCGGAGATGTCGGTTTACATTTAACAACTGCCATTGTATTACTCCTCCGACTTACTCAGCGCCGCCAACGAAGTCCAGATTCTGGCCTTCTTTCAGGGTGACGTAAGCTTTTTTCCAGTCGCTACGACGACCGATACGCTGTCCGTGACGTTTAACTTTCCCTTTAACTACCAGGGTGTTAACGACTTCGACTTCGACTTCAAACAGTTTCTGCACAGCAGCTTTGATTTCTGCTTTGGTCGCGTCTTTAGCAACTTTGAGTACGATGGTGTTGGATTTTTCCATCGCAGTAGACGCTTTTTCAGAAACGTGCGGTGCACGCAGCACCTTCAGCAGACGTTCTTCACGAATCATGCCAGCATCTCCTCAACTTGCTTAACAGCATCAGCAGTCATTACGACTTTGTCGAAGGCGATCAGGCTAACCGGGTCGATACCAGTTGCATCGCGTACGTCAACCTTGTGCAGGTTGCGCGCAGCCAGGAACAGGTTTTCGTCCAGCTCACCGGTGATGATCAGCACATCTTCCAGAGCCATGTCTTTCAGTTTCTGTGCCAGCAGCTTAGTTTTCGGCGCTTCTACAGAGAACTTCTCGACAACGATCAGACGATCCTGACGTACCAGTTCGGACAGGATGCTTTTCAGCGCGCCGCGGTACATCTTCTTGTTAACTTTTTGACTGTGGTCCTGCGGACGAGCAGCAAAGGTCACGCCACCAGAACGCCAGATCGGGCTCTTGATAGAACCAGAACGCGCACGGCCGGTGCCTTTCTGGCGCCACGGTTTTTTACCGGAACCAGTTACTTCAGCACGAGTCTTCTGAGCACGAGTACCCTGACGAGCACCAGCTGCATAAGCAACAACAACCTGGTGAACCAGCGCTTCGTTGAAATCACGACCGAAGGTAGTTTCGGAAACAGTCAGCGCGCTCTGCGCGTCTTTCAATACTAATTCCATTGCTATCTCCTTACGCCTTCACAGCTGGTTTAACGATCAGGTCGCTACCGGTTGCACCCGGGACAGCACCTTTAACCAGCAGCAGGTTGCGCTCAGCGTCAACGCGTACTACGTCAAGGCTCTGAACGGTTACACGTTCGTTACCCATCTGACCTGCCATTTTCTTGCCTTTGAACACTTTGCCCGGAGTCTGGTTCTGACCGATAGAACCCGGAACGCGGTGAGACAAGGAGTTACCGTGAGTAGCGTCCTGGGTACGGAAGTTCCAGCGCTTAACGGTACCTGCGAAACCTTTACCTTTAGAGGTGCCAGTTACGTCAACTTTTTTAACGTCAGCAAACAGTTCAACGCTAATGCTCTGACCTACAGTGAACTCTTCGCCTTCAGCCAGGCGGAATTCCCACAGACCACGGCCAGCTTCTACGCCAGCTTTAGCGAAGTGGCCAGCTTCAGGCTTGGTCACACGGTTAGCTTTTTTAGCACCGGTGGTTACCTGAATAGCACGGTAGCCATCGTTAGCCAGGTCTTTAACCTGAGTAACGCGGTTTGCTTCAACTTCGATTACGGTTACTGGGATAGAAACGCCGTCTTCTGTGAAGATACGGGTCATACCCACTTTTTTACCGACTAAACCAATCATTGTTTCAACCTCTCAATCGCTCAATGACCTGATTAACCCAGGCTGATCTGCACGTCTACACCGGCAGCCAGATCCAGACGCATCAGAGCATCAACGGTTTTCTCGGTTGGCTCAACGATGTCAACCAGACGCAAGTGAGTACGGATTTCGTACTGATCGCGCGCGTCTTTGTTGACGTGCGGGGAGATCAGAACAGTGAAGCGCTCTTTGCGTGTCGGCAGCGGGATCGGACCACGGACCTGCGCACCAGTGCGCTTGGCAGTCTCGACGATTTCCGCGGTTGCTTGATCGATCAGACGATGATCAAACGCTTTCAGGCGGATACGGATTCTTTGGTTCTGCATGAGACCAGAGCTCCAATTATTTTATAAACGAAAATGATTACTCCTCAGACCCATTACGATTGATGGGAGAGTGTAACCGTTCTTACGTAGCTCCCCGATTGGGAGCATTGTTAGGTAGCCAAATTCGGCTAACTGAGGTTCAGATTGAACCTGCTGTCAACTACGACAAGCCCGCGCATTATACGCAAATCTGAGCCAGACGCAAGCATCGGGTAGAAATTAATCGCAACGCGCAGATTGCGAGCTGTATTCCACGAAATTTGTAAGGTTGTGAAGATAGCGTTTTTCACCGGAACCAGGTTAACAAATCAGCGATTTCTCCGTTGCTGAGCATCCGGAGTTATTCGATGGTGATACTCCAATTACAGAGGATGTTTTATGGACGCTACCCTTCCCTTTCTGATTTTGTACGCTTGTTTATCAGCCCTACTTTTTTTCTGGGATGCAAAGCATGGCTTGTTACCTGACAGATTTACGTGCCCGTTACTCTGGTCAGGTCTTTTGTTCTATCAGGTTTGTAATCCTGACGGTTTAGCCTATGCGTTATGGGGGGCGATTATTGGTTACGGCACATTCGCTGTCATTTACTGGGGGTATCGCATACTGCGTCATAAAGAAGGATTAGGCTATGGTGATGTGAAGTTTCTCGCCGCCCTTGGTGCCTGGCATACATGGACCTTCTTGCCACGACTGGTTTTCCTTGCTGCCTCATTCGCTTGCGGAGCCGTAGTTATTGGTCTGCTCATGAGAGGAAAAGAGTCATTAAAAAACCCGCTGCCGTTTGGGCCATTTCTGGCGGCTGCGGGTTTCGTTGTAGGCTGGGATAGTTTGCTGGCAGGCCGTTAATCTTTAACTTTTATTTGTGATTGCAGGTAATTTTGTAAACCGATTTTACCGATGAGATCCAGCTCAGTTTCGAGCCAGTCAATATGACCTTCTTCATCGGCAAGGATCTCGATCATCATATCACGGCTAACATAGTCATGAACGCTGTCGGCATACGCGATAGCCTCACGGAGATCCTTCGCGCCTTCCAGTTCTAATCGCAGGTCGGATTGCAGCATCTCCTCGACATCTTCACCAATCCCCAGTTTGCCTAAATCCTGTAAGTTAGGGATTCCTTCTAAAAACAAAATACGCTCGATATATTTATCAGCGTGTTTCATCTCATCAATAGATTCATGGTATTCGACGTCATTGAGACGCATCAGGCCCCAGTTTTTAAACATCCGGGCATGGAGAAAATACTGATTGATTGCGACAAGCTCATTTCCCAATAGTTTATTGAGATAATTTATGATTTTAACATCACCTTTCATTTTATAGTCCCTCCGCTTCCACTATTAGAGCGTAGATGGGGCTAGCGGGATGTCAAAAAATAAGCGTGGGCTTCAGGCAATCTCTTTAAATTCTGGCATCTGCATCAACTCGTCCTGCATCACTTCGCGCGCGGCGCGAATGCACTTACCGCATTGATTTCCCACAGGAATAAACTTACGCAATTGTTGGAAAGATTGCGGATGAAACTGACGGACTGCCTGGCGAATTTTTTTGTCACTTACACCATTACACAAACAAACGTACATGATTGCTCCCGTTCAAATTCTGCGCAAAGTGTAAATGAGAATGGTTATGATTACAATAGCACAGTTTAATTTGCGCCATAGTTCAGCGAGTGAAATTACGACTAAATATTTCGAGCTCAAATTACGGGCAGCAAAAAGGGCGCCGAAGCGCCCTTTTTAATTCGAAACTAATTAACGTGTAATTAGCCCAGAACTTTAGCAACAACGCCCGCGCCAACGGTACGGCCGCCTTCACGGATTGCGAAACGCAGACCGTCGTCCATCGCGATCGGGTGGAT
>NZ_PTRH01000032.1:0-4594 GCF_002965045.1 Escherichia sp. MOD1-EC6300
TTTCTTCCTCCGTTGCAATTTCCAGATCTGCAGCATCCTGAAGCGGCGCAATATGCTCACTGGCTACCTGCATCAGGTTGTTTTTTATTTCTTCCGCCTCCCGGATCCGGAACAGTTTTTCTGCTTCCGTATCCTTCACCCAGGCTGTGCCGTTCCACTTCTGATATTCCCCTCCCGGCGATAACCAGGTAACCTTTTCCGGTAACGGACCGAGTTCAGAAATAAATAACGCGTCGCCGGAAGCCACGTCATAAACCGTTTTACCCCGATGATCTTCAACGAGATGCCACGATGCCTCATCACTGTTGAAAACAGCCACGAAGCCTGCCGGAATATCTGGCAGTGCAATATCGGTACTGTTTGCTGGCAGACCTGTATGAGGCGGAATATATGCGTCACCTTCACCAATAAATTCATTAGTTCCGGCCAGCAGATTATAAATTTTTATGGTCCGTGGTTGTTCACTCATTCTGAATGCCATTATGCAAGCCTCACAATATAGTTAAATGCGATGTTTTTGACGGTGTTTTCCGCGTTACCAGCAGCGTTAACGGTGATGGTATGTCCATGTGAACCAATCGCAACGGAGTGCGTATGAGCACCAATACCGACAGTATGTGCGTGTGCACCTGCGCTTGCAGCAGTACCCGATACAGAGTGCGTATGAGCGCCTGCAGAAGAAGTGTTAACACTGTATTTAGAATAATCAGGTGATCCACTTCCCGGAGCACCACTGGAACCACCTGAAACAAATGTCATCGAATGGGTATGTGCACCGGCTGAAGCAGCCGTACCGCTAACACTATGGGTATGCGCACCAGTGTTATTCGTGGATTTAGTGCCGTAATCAAACGACGATGTGGTTTTCGTCCCCAAATCCGTACTGGATACGCTGGCGCTGTGGGTGTGTGATTTAATGCCGTCCTGTTCCTGAGACAATACGGCTCGATCACTGGCGGGCTTGCCCTTAATCGTCCAGCCACGCATATCAGGGATCACGCCTGACGGATAAGCGGCTGCAAGTTTCGGGTAAGCAGATTTGTCAAAAGTCTGCCCCTGCATCAGGGCATAACCAGACGGAACGGTATCTGATGGCCACGGGATTGGTGCACCGACTGGATAAAACTCTGCAGGAGGATGAGCCGAGGTGTAAAGCTGCGCCCACGGCGACCAGTTTGCGTCGGTCGTATCCCGTCGTGAACGAATAAATGCCGGAGCATGAGCACCGCTTGTACCACTCCAGCCGATGAGTAACTCACCTTCGCCAACGGCTGTCATCCCTTTCAGGTGAATGATATTTCCATACGCTGTTGGATATCCGTTGTTATACACCTCGTATAACTCAAGACCTGTTGCCCCCTGCGTATTGTCTGTCAGCGCGGTTACCCGACCTTTTGAAGACAGATTAACTGATGATACTGCTGTTCCACCTGACGGTAACGCCCCGATCTCTGATGCCGTTGGCTTATTTCTGGAGTTATAGTCCCTTCGCCAGCCAGGTGAATAATCTGTTCCGTGATTAATATAGGTAAACTGGGCGTTAGTTGTTCCACCACCAGTGGAGGTGGTCGGTGTGGTAATGCGGATCGTCATCGCTGACTTTATCCCCATTACTTCAATGACAGCTCCGGCGAGATGAATATTACCGCAGCCAGTATCAGTAATGATTTTATTATTGCCATAAGACCAGGAACCCTTGCACATCCAGTATGGATGGTTAAATGCTCCCTGAGAATCCAGCCACTCGATAAACTGTGCAGTCGTCCAGTTTCCTGTTGTTGTGCTTACTGACCCACCGAAGGCACGGCAGGCACCAATATTTTTCGTAAAGGTGTCTTTGCCAGGGATATCCGCACCGTTCTGATCTTTCTGCAGACGTTTCTCAGCATTGTCATTGGCTGCTTTTACTGCCTTTGGCGTTGCCGCCAGCGTTTCAGACGTGCTGTTGGTCGCGCTGCTTAGCTGGATTATCCCTTTCTGTGCTGTCGTTGCATCCTGTGCGGTGTATTTCCCGTTAGCCAGGTCATACGCGGCCTTAACGGCTTTTGGCGTTGCCGCCAGTGACTCGGAAGTGCTGTCGATCGCACTGCTGAGCTGTACTATCCCCTTTTTCGTCGTGCTCGCATCCTCAAGCGCCACGGCGGATGCAATATCCTCTGCCCGTTTTGCTGCTGTCTCGGCGCGCGTTGCCGCGGATTCTGCTGTACTTTTGCTCTGTGCTGCCGCCGTCGCACTACCAGCTGCCTCTGTCGCCTTCGTGGATGCCGTCGTGGCGCTGCCTTTCGCTGCTGATGCCTGTCTGGTCGCCTCATCTTTTGAAGCAGACGCAGATGATGCCGATGACGCCGCCGAACTGGCGGACGATGCGGCAGCCGTTTTTGAGGATTCTGCGCTGGTTTCCGACGCTTTCGCGTTCGTCTCGGATGTCTTCGCTGCGGAAGCAGACCTCGCTGCTGCGCTGGCCTGTTCAGTGGCTTCGCCAGCCTTCGTTGTGGCTGTTGAAGCGGACGATGCGGCGCTTTCTGCCGATTTTCCGGCGGCGCTAGCACTGGCTGAGGCCTGCCCGGCACTTGTTGACGCTGCACTGGCAGACGACGCAGCCGCTGTTTTTAAGCCTGCCGCAGCTGAGGCACTCTGTTCCGCTGCCGTTTCAGAAGACCTGGCGTTTGTCTCAGACGTCTTTGCCGCCTTCGCGGAATTGCCTGCCGCCGTTGCCGAGGAAGCGGCACTACTGGCGCTCGAGGATGCGTTCGTTTCTGATGATTTCGCTGCCTCTTTTGAGGCCGCCGCATCCCGGGCTGAGGTGGCTGCTTCTGACGCCTTCGTGGTCGCGGCGGATGCAGAAGTGGCTGCTGATTGTTGTGACGCTGCCGCATTCGTTTCTGACGTTTTCGCCGCAGCGGCACTGGTAGCTGCCGCGCTTTTTGAGGACTCTGCAGCAGCAGCACTTTTCGATGCTTCACTGGCCTTTGTTGATGCCGTTCCTGCGCTGGAAGATGCTGACTGAGCCGACGACGCGGCCTGTCCGGCTGACGTGCTGGCTGCGCTTGCTGAGCCTGTAGCATCAGTCGCATGGGTTGCCGCCTCACGGGCTGATGTGCCGGCATCGCTGGCTGACTTCTTCGCGGCTGCCGTGTTCTGTGCCACCGCGGACGCGTTACGCGCCACCTCTTCCACCATCAGTTCAAAACGGCGCAGTGCCTCAGGACGGGCATCATCCTCCGTCATGGCACCGAGAAAATCATTCAGCGTACCGGGTCGGGAATCTTCATACACGGTGATGGTCCCGGCATGTGACGGCGGGAATCCCTCCACCAACAGAATAACGCTGTACTGCCCGTACTCAACGTCCATGCTGTAACGCCCGGCTTCATCCGGATTTTCTGAGGCCAGCGTGTTCACCACCACCGTGGTGCTGTTACGTTTTGCTTTCAGCTGGATTGTGCAGTTCTGTACCGGTTTTCCTGTGCCGTCTTTCAGTACACCTGAAATCTTTACTGCCATATTCACCCCACAAAAAAGCCCGCCTGAACCGGCGGGCTGTCATAACACTGTGTTACCTGGCTAATCAGAACTTATAACCGACACCCACGATGAAACCGTCAGTGCGCCAGTCGCCACTGCCGGAGCCTTCATAAGCAATATCAATGGCCACGGATTCGGTCGGGTTAAACTGCACGCCAGCTCCCCACGCCAGAGACGTGTTGCTGTGGCGACCGTCATCACTTCCGGTCAGTACATCGTGCGTTTTCCCCTTGTTGTCAGTTACGCGAAGATAATCCCCGGAGAAAGTCGACACACGGCTGTAAGCCACACCCGCCATCGCATACGCGCTGAACCATTCATTCACGCGCACAGACGGCCCCGCCATCACGCTGAACCAGCGGTTACGCACGGAATCTTCATGCCAGCGGGTATCGCTGTAATGGGTCAGCTGGCGATTCTTGTCTCCTGCATAGCTGAATGACGTCACCATCCCCAGTGTGTCCGTAAACTCATAACGGTATTTCACGTTAATCCCGTTCAGATCATCGCTGCCGGGAACGTTCGTCGAGGCATGAAGATACCCCGCGCTCAGCGTGGACTGATGTTCAGACGCCCATGCAGGCGCACCGGATACGGCCAGACAAATGGCTGCGGACAAAATGGCGGCATAAAGTTTACGCATAATTACCTCTCGCTTTTCTGCAATAAAAAAGGCGTCATTTCTGACGCCCGTTATGGGTTATAAAATTCAGCTGATACTGATACCTGCTGTGGATTTCTTCATCACCACAACCAGCAGATCGCTGATACTGGTTGTTGGTGTCCAGTTATTCGCTCCTGATGAAGATACGGTGAATGTCAGTGTCAGTGTCCCCTGTCCGGCAGGCATATCTATAACTGAGGAAAATACGCCCTGAGCATCCGTCGTGGACTGATTAAAAATCTCCTGACCATTGCGGGTCACTCTTAACCGGCAGGTTGAATACCAGTATGACTGTTGGTTATTACTGTTGAAATTCTCATGCTTACCACCGCGGAATAACACTGGCGGTATCATGACCTGCCGGTCAAATTTCTGATCATCACTGATTCTTACCGTGATGGTGCC
>NZ_PTRH01000033.1:0-4588 GCF_002965045.1 Escherichia sp. MOD1-EC6300
GCACCGGCTGGTGCACTACACGCGGACACAATATGCAGAGCCGCTGGTCGAAAGTCGCTATCTTTACGACCCGCTGGGCCGCAGGGTGGCAAAACGGGTGTGGCGGCGTGAACGGGACCTGACGGGCTGGATGTCGCTGTCACGGAAACCGGAAGTGACCTGGTACGGCTGGGACGGCGACCGGCTGACCACGATACAGAACGACAGAACCCGCATCCAGACGGTTTATCAGCCGGGGAGCTTCGCACCACTCATCAGAGTTGAAACCGCCACCGGTGAGCTGGCGAAAACGCAGCGCCGCAGCCTGGCGGACGCTCTTCAGCAGTCCGGCGGTGAAGACGGTGGCCATGTGGTGTTCCCGCCGGTGCTGGTGCAGATGCCCGACCGGCTGGAAAGTGAAATCCTGGCTGACCGGGTGAGTGAGGAAAGCCGCCGCTGGCTGGCATCGTGCGGCCTGACGGTGGAGCAGATGCAAAACCAGATGGACCCGGTGTACACGCCGGCGCGAAAAATCCACCTGTACCACTGCGACCATCGCGGCCTGCCGCTGGCGCTTGTCAGCACGGAAGGGGCAACAGAATGGTGCGCAGAATACGATGAGTGGGGCAACCTGCTGAATGAAGAGAACCCGCACCAGCTGCAGCAGCTCATCCGCCTGCCGGGTCAGCAGTATGAGGAGGAGTCCGGCCTGTATTACAACCGCCATCGCTATTATGACCCGCTGCAGGGGCGGTATATCACTCAGGATCCGATTGGGCTGGAAGGCGGGTGGAATTTTTATCAGTATCCGTTGAATCCGGTTCAGTATATAGATTCAATGGGACTGGCATCAAAATATGGACACTTAAATAATGGCGGATATGGAGCGAGACCCAACAAACCGCCTACGCCCGATCCAAGTAAATTGCCAGACATAGCGAAACAATTAAGACTGCCATATCCTATTGACCAGGCCAGTAGTGCGCCTAATGTTTTCAAAACATTCTTCAGAGCATTAAGCCCTTACGACTACACACTGTATTGCAGGAAGTGGGTAAAACCAAATCTGACTTGTACGCCACAGGATGATCCCCAGTATCCAGGGATGGATACAAAGACAGCAAGTGATTACCTGCCACAGACAAATTGGCCAACAACTCAATTACCACCAGGATATACTTGTGCAGAACCCTATTTATTCCCAGACATTAATAAACCCGATGGGCCAGCAACAGCAGGGATAGATGATTTGGGTGAAATTTTAGCTAAAATGAAACAGAGAACATCGAGAGGAATAAGAAAATGAAAAGATTTTTGTTCTTTTTGCTGATGATATTTGTTAGTTTTGGTGCTATAGCTGATTGCGAAATACAAGCTAAAGATCATGATTGTTTTACTATTTTCGCTAAGGGTACTATTTTTTCCGCGTTTCCTGTCTTAAATAATAAAGCCATGTGGAGATGGTATCAGAATGAGGACATCGGTGAGTATTATTGGCAAACAGAACTGGGTACATGTAAAAATAATAAATTCACACCAAGCGGGGCGAGACTCTTAATTCGCGTTGGGTCACTACGCCTTAATGAAAATCATGCCATCAAAGGAACGTTGCAGGAGTTGATAAATACAGCAGAAAAAACGGCGTTTCTCGGCGATCGGTTTAGAAGTTATATAAGAGCGGGTATCTATCAAAAAAAGAGCAGTGATCCAGCTCAGTTGTTGGCAGTCCTTGATAATTCAATCATGGTTAAATATTTTAAAGATGAGAAGCCAACTTATGCTCGAATGACAGCACATCTCCCGAACAAAGATGAGTCTTACGAATGTTTAACAAAAATACAGCATGAACTGCTTCGTAGTGAAGAAAAATAAAACATCTTCCTGAGAAAATAAATTAACCATTCGGAAAAACATGTTCTTAATGGATATCCAGGCACACCAGAAGGTCGATTTGGAAAAATGGATTCCGATGGTAGGAATATCATATATTCTGAATGTAATGTTTTACCCTCAACTTTTGAGATTCGATAGGTGTAGAACACGAGAAACTCACTAATATTACTTATTATGATATTGTTTACAATATCATAATAAGTATCTGGAAAAGAAAATCCAGTGGAAATTTTAGTAAATAGTCGTGAAATGGCTTTGGAATTATCATATGTTTACATTAAATATGTATACGGGAAAGAAAAAGCAGAATTTCAGAAACCATATAGTATTACAGATGACAATAATTGTTGGAAAATCGAGGGAAAACAACCGAAGACGTTAGGAGGAAATTTTACAATACTAATAGCGAAAAAAGATGGGCAAGTGTTGAATGTAATACACACAAAATAATCCACTGTACAGTCGATTCAAATATTTTACCAAGGTGTGTTTCGTAACAATTTTGTTTACAATATGACTCTACATATCGACGAAAAAACCACTTGATTTGACAGGAACACATTCAAAAAAATTTCTTTTTTCATTTCAGGAGCGATTTTCATCTGTTACTTGAAGTATCTGTGAGATTAATTGACTCCCCCTAACGTCGTACTAAATAGTAATTACTGGCCATACCGGGAGCAGTATTCGGCGCTCCCCACATGCAGCAGAATAACCGCATCAGCAAAGATGTATTGTATTTTTACTATCACAATGTGTACGGACGGTTTATGGAAAAGAATGAACATTAGATACGCGATGCGGCGGCAGGTTACACGGTTATCACTACGATAGCCAATACTGGCTGGTGCATTACCGCCGTGAACAATAGGACGCCGTACTGCTGGAAATTTCTTACCTTTATGACTCCCCGCGCCGCCGTATCGGGAAACGAGAAGCAATCAAGATGAGGCTGATATAATGTGCGGAATGCCTGAGTATTTTTAGAATAGGGGGGTAATATGTTTGATAGAATATATCTTGGTGATCGAGCAATAAAAAAAATTGAATTTGATTTATGGAGTAAACAAATTAGAATTCAGGTTAATTTAATCTCAAGGATAGCCTATGGTACAACAGAATGGAATTTTTATGATAATGAAGACTTAGAAGATGGTTATTTTGTATTTTCAGGTGTTAGTTTCTTCAATATAACTCCTAATGGCTCTATTCCAGATGATTATATAATTTCAATAATTACAGATAATGTCAATGTTGAATATTTTGAATCAACTATAGTTGCAGTTGGACAAATTCCAAATACAAATTCTGGAGACATTGATAATATTGGTGAGTGTCAAATTTTCATCAGGTATAAAGACAGCTGGATTGAGAATAAACTCAAAGAAAAAATAATTGAATAACCATGTTCTTTATAGACATTTTAGATGGGACGAACCAGAGAAGGTCATGCCTCCGACCTAGGTTATGTGGACACGGAGCTTTAGCGTGGTGAACTCAACGAAGCAAACCGGATAACTTGCTGGCCCTTATCAGCACGGAAAGGACAACAGCGTGGTACGCAGAATAATCCTACCCCCTAAGCGAGGTTCTGGTTTTCAAATTTTCCGGAGTTAGATGATTGGAGGAACAGATGATAAGAATCGCATTTTTAATAACCAATAAATTTCTTGAGATAGATAGTACCACTCTTGCTGGATATGATTTTAGCGGGATGAATCTACATCGTGCCATCCTCAATGGTTATTGTCTTGATGGGGCGAAATTTGAAAAAACTCATTTAAGAAATGTAATGATTCAACATACATCAACTAGAAATGCTGTCTTTCGCAATGCGGCTCTGATGAATGCTATTCTGAATAACTCAGATTTCACTGGAAGTGATTTTAGTAATTCAAGGTCAATAGGTGAAAATTTTAAAGCAATAGATAATCATGGGAAAGATATAACAAATGGAAAAGGATTGCCTAATGTTTGCAGAATACATGGCAACGTGTAAGAAAATATTATTCAGAACCTGTGTAATTGTATCTTTGTTTGTTTTTACATACAACACATGGGCGCAGTGTAATAATATTATAATAATGCGCAAGTATGAAAGTGAGGGGAAATATACCGTTAGAAATTTGGTTAAAAATAAATCCATAGCATTGGAATTAGCTGAGATATATGTTAAGAATCGTTATGGGCATGATGCCGCAGAAGAAGAAAAACCATACAAAATCAAGGAATTACCAATAAGTTGGATTGTTGAAGGCACCATTCAATCAGAACAAATTGCTGGTGGGGTTTTTATTATAGAAATAGGCAAAAATGATGGGAGAATTCTAAATTTTGGCCACGGAAAATAAGTATGTAAGGATAAACAAACATCGTGTGCGCTGATGGCAGAGTAGGTGGAGGACTCCAGACAGTCAAACGATAGAAAAAGATAGTCTTTATGGATATTCCTACAATGTCGAATATATACCAGAAAAGAAAGGCAAGTAAAGAGTATGGTTTATACAATCAATGTAAGAAACTAAATGATGATGAATTATTTCGCTTACTTGATGATCGCAATTCCTTGAAAAGGATTTCATCTGCCAGAGTATTACAGTTAAGAGGGGGGCAAGACGCTGTTAGATTGGCAATTGAATCAGGGAAAGATCACGTAACGCTGCTTTTTTGTACTAAACAATTCGCATTTTATGTTTAAAAATTGAGATATTCCTCA
>NZ_PTRH01000034.1:0-4586 GCF_002965045.1 Escherichia sp. MOD1-EC6300
CCGGGTGTGTAAGCGCAGCGATGCGTTGAGCTAACCGGTACTAATGAACCGTGAGGCTTAACCTTACAACGCCGAAGATGTTTTGGCGGATTGAGAGAAGATTTTCAGCCTGATACAGATTAAATCAGAACGCAGAAGCGGTCTGATGAAACAGAATTTGCCTGGCGGCCTTAGCGCGGTGGTCCCACCTGACCCCATGCCGAACTCAGAAGTGAAACGCCGTAGCGCCGATGGTAGTGTGGGGTCTCCCCATGCGAGAGTAGGGAACTGCCAGGCATCAAATTAAGCAGAAGGCCCAGTCGGAAGACTGGGCCTTTTTGCGTTTCTACAAACTCTTCCTGTCGTCATATCTACAAGCCATCCCCCCACAGATACGGTAAACTAGCCTCGTTTTTGCATCAGGAAAGCAGCTATGAACCACTCCTTAAAACCCTGGAACACATTTGGCATTGATCATAATGCTCAGCACATTGTATGTGCCGAAGACGAACAACAATTACTCAATGCCTGGCAGCATGCAACCGCAGAAGGGCAACCCGTTCTTATTCTGGGTGAAGGAAGTAATGTACTTTTTCTGGAAGACTATCGCGGCACGGTGATCATCAACCGGATCAAAGGTATCGAAATTCATGATGAACCTGATGCGTGGTATTTACATGTAGGAGCCGGAGAAAACTGGCATCGCTTGGTAAAATACACTTTGCAGGAAGGTATGCCAGGTCTGGAAAATCTGGCGTTAATTCCTGGTTGTGTCGGCTCATCACCTATCCAGAATATTGGTGCTTATGGCGTAGAATTACAGCGAGTTTGCGCTTATGTTGACTGTGTTGAACTGGCGACAGGCAAGCAAGTGCGCTTAACTGCCAAAGAGTGCCGTTTTGGCTATCGCGACAGTATTTTTAAACATGAATACCAGGACCGCTTCGCCATTGTAGCCGTAGGTCTGCGCCTGCCAAAAGAGTGGCAACCTGTACTAACGTATGGTGACTTAACTCGTCTGGATCCTACAACCGTAACGCCACAGCAAGTATTTGATGCGGTGTGTCATATGCGCACCACCAAACTCCCTGATCCAAAAGTGAATGGCAATGCCGGTAGTTTCTTCAAAAACCCTGTTGTATCTGCCGAAGCGGCTAACGCGTTGTTGGCACAATTTCCAACAGCACCACATTATCCCCAGACAGACGGTTCAGTAAAATTGGCAGCAGGTTGGCTTATCGATCAGTGCCAGCTTAAAGGGACGCAAATTGGTGGTGCTGCGGTACACCGTCAACAGGCGCTGGTTCTCATAAATGAGCACAACGCAAAAAGCGAAGATGTTGTACAGCTGGCGCATCATGTAAGACAGAAAGTTGGTGAAAAATTTAATGTCTGGCTTGAGCCTGAAGTCCGCTTTATTGGCGCATCAGGTGAAGTGAGCGCAGTGGAGACAATTTCATGAAGGATAACACCGTGCCGCTGAAATTGATCGCCCTGTTAGCGAATGGCGAATTTCACTCTGGTGAGCAGCTGGGTGAAACGTTAGGAATGAGCCGGGCGGCCATTAATAAACATATTCAAACACTGCGTGACTGGGGCGTTGATGTCTTTACCGTTCCGGGTAAAGGATACAGCTTGCCCGAGCCAATCCAGTTACTTAATGCCGAAAAGATATTGAGTCAGCTGGATGGCGGTAGTGTAGCCGTGCTGCCAGTTATTGACTCCACGAATCAGTATCTTCTTGATCGTATCGGAGAGCTTAAATCGGGTGATGCCTGCGTTGCTGAATACCAGCAGGCAGGACGTGGTCGCCGAGGTCGGAAATGGTTTTCACCTTTTGGCGCAAACTTATATTTGTCGATGTTCTGGCGTCTGGAACAAGGCCCGGCTGCGGCGATTGGTTTAAGTCTGGTTATCGGTATCGTGATGGCGGAAGTATTACGCAAGTTGGGCGCTGATAAAGTTCGTGTTAAATGGCCGAATGACCTCTATCTGCAGGATCGCAAGCTGGCAGGTATTCTTGTGGAGCTGACTGGCAAAACCGGCGATGCGGCGCAAATAGTCGTTGGTGCCGGGATCAACATGGCAATGCGTCGTGTTGAAGAGAGTGTCGTTAATCAGGGGTGGATCACGCTGCAGGAAGCTGGGATCAATCTCGATCGTAATGCGTTGGCGGCCATGCTAATACGTGAATTACGTGCGGCGCTGGAACTCTTCGAGCAAGAAGGATTGGCACCTTATCTTTCGCGCTGGGAAAAACTGGATAATTTTATTAATCGCCCAGTGAAACTTATCATTGGTGATAAAGAAATATTTGGCATTTCACGCGGAATAGACAAACAAGGCGCTTTATTGCTTGAGCAGGATGGAATAATAAAACCCTGGATGGGCGGTGAAATATCCCTGCGTAGTGCAGAAAAATAAGAAAGGGGAGCATTAGCTCCCCTGAAAATTATTTGCGTAGTCTGACCTCTTCTACCGCGTGATTAGCACTCTTTGTCAGGATTAAACTGGCGCGCTCACGAGTAGGTAGAATATTTTGCTTTAAGTTCAGCCAGTTGATCTCTTTCCACAATGTCATGGCAGTGTTAATCGCTTCTTCTTTAGTTAATTTCGCGTAGTTATGAAAATAGGAATCCGGGTCTGTAAAAGCCCCTTCACGGAATTTCAGGAAACGGTTGATATACCACGTCTGAAGTAAGTCTTCCGGTGCATCAACATATATCGAAAAATCGACAAAATCAGAAACAAATACATGATGTGGATCGTGTGGATAATCCATCCCGCTCTGTAAGACATTTAACCCTTCAAGAATTAAAATATCAGGCTGAACAACCGTTTTATCTCCATCCGGGATCACATCATAAATAAGATGCGAGTAAACTGGTGCCGTAACGTTTGGCACGCCGGATTTGAGATCGGAAACAAACTTCACCAGGCGATGCATATCATACGATTCCGGGAAGCCTTTCTTCTTCATCAGACCACGTTCTTTCAGCACCTGATTAGGGTGAAGGAAGCCATCAGTCGTGATCAGTTCAACACGACGATGCTCCGGCCAACGGCTTAATAGTGCCTGCAATACACGGGCGGTTGTACTTTTCCCCACCGCGACGCTACCTGCGATACTGATAATGTAAGGAATGCGTTGCCCGTTGGTACCAAGAAACTGTTCCAGAACTGCCTGACGGCGCAGATTCGAGCTTATATAGAAGTTCAGCAAACGTGACAAAGGTAAATAGATCTCGGCCACTTCTTCTAACGAGAGATCTTCATTAATACCTTTGAGACGGGCGATCTCATCTTCCGATAACGTCATAGGTACGGAATCACGCAGAGCTGCCCACTGGTTGCGGTCAAACTGTAGGTAAGGCGTCATTAACGTTTGCTCTTTTATACTCATAAGCATGTTTCTGGCGGTCATAGCTCTATCGGCAAAACGATATTTGCCATGGCGCGTCACAGTTCTGTTGAATGGGTTAATGGGCAGGAGGGTAACACCAGATGGGGAGGAATAATAAGAAAAAATCTCTCCCAGGAAGCTATCGTTGAAAAGCAATGTGACAGATATTCCATCTGATAAAAAGAATTGCGCTTTAGAAGGAGCGCATTGTTGAGAACAATGATGTTGAAAAAGTGTGCTAATTTGCCCTCTGTTCGACTGTTTCTTCATCGTGTCGCATAAAATGTGACCAATAAAACAAATTATGCAATTTTTTAGTTGCATGAACTCGCATGTCTCCATAGAATGCGCGCTACTTGATGCCGACTTAGCTCAGTAGGTAGAGCAACTGACTTGTAATCAGTAGGTCACCAGTTCGATTCCGGTAGTCGGCACCATCAAGTCCGGTGGGGTTCCCGAGCGGCCAAAGGGAGCAGACTGTAAATCTGCCGTCACAGACTTCGAAGGTTCGAATCCTTCCCCCACCACCAATTTCGGCCACGCGATGGCGTAGCCCGAGACGATAAGTTCGCTTACCGGCTCGAATAAAGAGAGCTTCTCTCGATATTCAGTGCAGAATGAAAATCAGGTAGCCGAGTTCCAGGATGCGGGCATCGTATAATGGCTATTACCTCAGCCTTCCAAGCTGATGATGCGGGTTCGATTCCCGCTGCCCGCTCCAAGATGTGCTGATATAGCTCAGTTGGTAGAGCGCACCCTTGGTAAGGGTGAGGTCGGCAGTTCGAATCTGCCTATCAGCACCACTTCTTTTCTCCTCCCTGTTTTTTCCTTCTGTTTATTGCATTCAACAAGTCGGGCATGTTGCCTGGTTGATGTGGTGATATCACCGATTTATCCGTGTCTTAGAGGGACAATCGATGTCTAAAGAAAAGTTTGAACGTACAAAACCGCACGTTAACGTCGGTACTATCGGCCACGTTGACCATGGTAAAACAACGCTGACCGCTGCAATCACTACCGTACTGGCTAAAACCTACGGCGGTGCTGCTCGCGCATTCGACCAGATCGATAACGCGCCGGAAGAAAAAGCTCGTGGTATCACCATCAACACTTCCCACGTTGAATACGACACCCCGACCCGTCACTACGCACACGTAGACTGCCCGGGGCACGCCGACTATGTTAAAAACATGATCACCGGTGC
>NZ_PTRH01000035.1:0-3651 GCF_002965045.1 Escherichia sp. MOD1-EC6300
TGCGGCTGTACACCGCCTCCCCCGGCAGCAGCGGCTCAAAGTGAATGCTCCGCCCGCCGTTGTCGTTGAGTATCAGTTCCCGCTCATGAACCTGTAAGCGGATATCGAAGGGCGCTTTCCAGCCGGGGCCGAAAACCCCCACCGGCGCAGGCGTCCGGGTCCGGTAGCTGCTGTAGGTGCGGGAGTGCATGAACGGCAGCGGGCCGGGCAGCGCAAGGTCCGTCTCGCCGGGCAGCACCTTCGCCCCCAGTAGCGGATTTACCGGATGGCCCGAGGTCATCCCGCCCGGACACACCGAGCACGCCACGCCGGTGGGCGCGCCTATCAGTACCCCCGCTGACCCCTGGACTATCGGACCGCCTTTTGCCGTGGCATCACCCTGACGGGCGGCTGGTTTTCCGCTCATGGTATCTCCTTAATTTCTTATATATTTAATCTGCTCACGATCAATACTTTCATTGTTTAATATAAATGATCATATTACCTGGCTCATCAGGTCCGTCTGGAAAAAAGACAATCCTTTCTGACATAAAAAATATCCCCCCATCATAAAACCCATTAATTAAATACGAGGATGGAATATTACACCGTTCAGAATTAACATTATACATTGAAATATCAATCCTATTGTCAATATTAATAGTCCAATCCCCGAAAAAATTAGCCTTATATGTTTTATCCTCGCAACAAACTATTTCCATAGGCATATTCCTGAAATAAAAAAATTCCATTTTCCTTCACGATCAATTCTGATTTTATATCACCATCAATATCAGCAAGCCATTGCCCAACAAATTTGGCATCATTTTCGCCATCACATCCACTCAAGATAATTAATAATAACATAAATAAAATTTTCATTTTTTGCACGCACATGATAAATCAAAGTGTAAATTTATGGTTTGTGTTTTTGGGGACATGGGACCTTTTTGAAATTTTCTATCCAAAGGATTACCAATATTATCCCGCCACCATTTTGTATACCCCAGGATTGGGGAATGTGTCGCTGATTGTATCGTTGAAGAATTTGTTACAACTACATCCAGAGAGTTTCCGTTTATTGAATATTGAGCATTGTAACTTCCAAGAAAAGTAACTGCCAGATTTCCTGTGTGGCCAGTCGTCAAAATATTTGAATAGTCTTTAAGATAAAGAAAGGCACCATTTGTCCCACCAACAGAGTAATCCCATTTGCCCGAAGATTTTAAGGGTTTACCACTTTCCATTTTTCCTGAACACTTAAAAGCAGTATCAATACCGTCACCCAAGGCGAGAGCATGAATTGCATTTTTGTTAAATCTCACTCTTTATTCTCAATCGACCCCATATGTACTGCTGGTTCAGCACCATGCTTCAGTAGAAAATTAACGAAATCGACATTATGCTTCCATCTGGCGACACCTAGAGGATTTCGCCCAATGGCTGGGTAAGTTTTATTAATATCTGCCCCATGCAATAGCAAAAATTCAGCTATATCCTGATGTGCTTGAGTTCCATAATATGCAGCAATAATTAATGGTGTTTCCTTATATTTACCTGTAATACCATTGATATCAGTTTTTGCCACATCAACAAGAAAGTAAACAGCTTCGACATTGGCTCTGCCTACAGCTTTACTTAATGCTTCATCTCTACCGGGAATAGTTACATCTCTACATTGTTTAATGTCATGATTTTCGCACTGCTCATCACTTAAACATCTTTCACAAAAAAACCATATTTCTTTTAATTCATCAACGTCATCTGGAAAACTGGCGACAGAACTCAATGAGTAGTTTTTCTCAAAAACATCATCAAACATACTGCAACCTGCCAAAAATGGGATAAAAAATATTGAAAATAACATTATCAGTTTTAATAACATACTCCCCTCTGCATTCAATTTGGATTAACAACTCTATCATGCGCCTGCTTATATTCATCTGGATTGACATTCTCTCCCATGCTTTGTAATAAATCTAACATTTCAAATTCCATATAGTTATTTAATGCTTTTTCCTGTGCGGCATCATAGGCCGACTGACCAAATTTACTTACTGCAAATTCATATCCTCCTGCCATACCATTACAAAGGGGACGGTATAATGTATGTAATCCTTTTAAATCATTTTTACATGCGTATTTCATATCAGACCCAAGGCCTTTATCACAAGTAGCCTTGTCACTATCTAATGTTCCATAGCATATATCATGATTTCGACAGGCTGGTAAAAAGTCAGCAGCCCCCAAAGAATCAGGTACAAATCTGTCTGTACTCTCATCTCCACATCCATAGCCCCAAGGATGACCATCAGAACGCATCCCTTTTTGCCCCAGTGGATCAGTCTCTGTGACTGGATTCAGTGGGTAATTATACAAGTTCCATCCCCCCTCCAGCCCTATCGGATCCTGGGTGATATACCTCCCCAACCACGGATCATAGTACCGGTTCCGGTTGTAGTACAGTCCCGACTCCTCATCATGCTGCTGCCCCGGCAGACGGTATGACTGATACACATGATGCGGGTTCTCCTCATTAAGCAGGTTTCCCCATTCATCATACTCCGCGCTCCACACCGTATTGCCGTCTTCGCTGATAAGCGCCAGCGGCAGTCCCCGGTGGTCGCAGTGATAAAGATGCAGTGTGCGTTCCGGCGTGTATTCCGGCTCCACCTGTTTTTCCAGTTGCTCCACCGTCAGCCCGCACTGCGCAAGCCACGCCCGGCTTTCACCGCTCACGCGGTCTGCCCGGATTTCTTCCTCCAGCCTGTCCAGCATCCTCACCAGCTCTGGCGGGAACACCACGCCGTGGCCGTCCTCACTCCCTTCCGACTGTAACTTCTCCGCCAGGCTGCGGCGCTGCATTTTCTCCCGTTCGCCGTTCTCTGTCTCGATACGGATGAGCGGCGTGAAGCTTCCCGGCTGGTAGACGGTCTGGATTCTTGTCTTTTGGGTCTGGATAGTGGTCAGCCGGTCGCCGTCCCAGCCGTACCATGTCACCTCCGGTTTACGCGACAGTGACATCCACCCCGTCAGGTCACGCGCGCGACGCCACACCCGTTTACCCGTCCGGCGGCCCAGCGGGTCGTTGAGGTAGCGGCTCTCAACCAACGGCTCCTCATGTTGTATCCGCGTGTAGAACACCAGGCGGTGCTGGCTGTCGTAGTGATAGTGGTGGGTCCGCTCGTCGTCCGTCCGTATCACCCCTTCCGGGATGCGGTCCGTCTTCTCCGTCAGCCTGCCGTGCTCATCGTAGCGGTACAGGTAGTGCGCGTCTTCGGTGATGCGGTTATCCGGCCACGCCTTGAGGGTGCTGTCCGGATGCAGCTCCGGGTCGGGCAGCCGGTTGCCCGCCGGGTCCGTCGCATACGGGATGCGGATATCCAGGTCCGGTGCGAGGGTGTGCACGCTCGCCAGCCTGCCCGTGGCGCTGTAGCCGTATTCCCGCGTCTGTCGCGGACCGCTGATGCGCACCAGGTCTCCGTTGTCATTCCACCCGTAGTCACGGTCATACACCAGGCTGTTCAGGTGCTGACTCTGTAGCTGACCGGCGGGGGTGTACGTGCTGCTCAGTTCGTATGCGGTATTGCCAAAACTGCGCACCGTCTCACGGTGCAGCCTGTCCCGCGTATACTCGACCAGCGGCGTCCCGCCCAGCTTCATTCCCGCCAG
>NZ_PTRH01000036.1:0-3251 GCF_002965045.1 Escherichia sp. MOD1-EC6300
TGCGTGCTCAGCAACAGGTGAAAACGACGGCCCGCACCGTCCGTCACCCCCGTCACCGCGCCCGCCACGTCACCCTCCGCTGCCCGGTGAAAGGCCAGCGTCCGACCAAAGCCATCCACCACGCCCGTCAGCACCCGGTATGCGGGCGGTTCCGGCGGCAGCACCTCGTCCGCCCCCGGCACCCGCTCCGGCCAGCTGAGTATCCACCACGGCCCCTGAAGGCTGTTTGTCGCCAGGTACACATGCGGACTCAGGCGAACATCTTCCGGCAGCACCTGCCAGAGCGCGCTTAGCGGCTGCGAACTGTGCTGCTCCGCCCCCCCGCCCCGCGCCAGCCAGAACGACTCGCTGCGGCTGTAGCTTATCTCGCCGGGAAACAGCGGCTCAAAGTGAATGCTCCTGCCGCCGTTGTCGTTGAGTATCAGTTCCCGCTCATGAACCTGTAAGCGGATATCGAAGGGCGCTTTCCAGCCGGGGCCGAACACGCCCACCGGCGCGGGCGTCCTGGTCCGGTAACTGCTGTAAGCGCGGGAAAGAATAAACGGCAGCGGGCCGGGCAGTGCCAGGTCCGTCTCGCCCGGCAGCACCTTCGCACCCAGCACCGGGTTCACCGGGTTAGCATAGGTAATCCCTCCCGGACACACCGAGCAGGCCACTCCCGTCGGCGCACCTATCAGCACCCCTGCTGAACCCTGCACAATATCCAGTCCCTTGCGGGTCATGTCGCCCTGCCGCGCCGCCGGTTTTCCGCTCATGGTTTATTCCTCTTCCTCTGAATAAACTTATTTTTGATGCACTAATGATTTTCAAAAGAGATTTATATTTAACGACAATTCAGCACTTTTAATGTAAAAGATCCCCGGCTGAATGATATTCACTCATTGTTTGTTATCAGAAAGTGTTTTATACAGCGGCACATATCCCACGTCTTCCACAAGACTTTGCCCCTGAGGGCTTAAAAACCAGTCCACTAGTTTTTGTGTTTCCGGTGTCGGCTTTTCGCGGGTGACCATGTAGGCATCCACCACATACGGATAAGTACCGTTGCGGATATTCTCCACCGTTGGTGCAATACCATTTATTGCCAGCAGCTTAAGATTTGGGCTTATATCCTTATTCATCTGTGTGACATAATAGCGGAAGGTGTAACCAATTGAAGGCTGCGTATTCCGGTAGGCAATTACTTTGGTTAACACTCCATTCATAAGGCTTACTTCTGTAGATGTTCTGGCGGGTAGCATCGGTGTCTCTTTCATCACCTTTGCCAGCATCACCGTCTGGCTACCGGAATCTTCCGGACGCTGCCAGACCTGAATGCGCTCATCACTGCCACCAACCTGACTCCAGCGGGTGATTTTACCGCTGAAGATATCCCGAACCTGCTGTTCAGTAAAAGAACTGACCGGATTACTGGCGTTAACGATAAAAACAAAGGCTTCGTGGGCGAAGGGGGTATAAACCAGTTTCACCCCGGCATCGGCAGCCCGTTGTTTTTGTCCTGCGGAAGGCTGGGCAACAAAAATAACATCGGCCTGGCGCTTTATGAGATCATTATAGGCTTCTGGTGTACGAGTCGGATACATATAATTCAAACCCGGATCTTGATGGTTATCCCCGGGGATCAAATATCGGTAAGCTGAAGCATACAGTGGATATAACGCGGTTGCACCACATACCCGGGGCCATTTATTCGAGTTATCAGTGTAGCGTAAAGTGGGTTCTCCTCGTATATTGGTTTTCTCCCAACTCACTGTTTCTTTTACGCTGTTATCGCCCCCGCCGTCTACACATCCTGACATTAATACCGTCATATAAAATAATACTGGTAACAGGCCCACCCTACGCATACAATGATTTAATAAATACGCCATATACCTCACTCTAAAATATTGATTATATAAATACATATGCATAATTATATTTACATCAAATTCTGAATGAACAATTTAAATTTAGAGAAAGTGAAATTTAATTTTTCGATACTTCCGCATACATATTCCCCTCGCTAAAAAATCATCATTCCACAATCAATCATTAATTACAACTCAATATACATCATTTAACTTTCATTAAACTCGCAATTTATTATTACATTGTAGCCATTATGAACTGTCATCACGCACACACTCTACATACACATTAGAAACAATATAACCCCATGAGCCATCCTCCGTTTCAATACTTAGTGCAGCGTGTCTTAAGGAAATTAGAAGCCACAACATCAATCTTTTCTTTTAAGACTAAATCATCCACATAATCACAAGACAAATAGAAGTCATTACCATCGGCCATTATAAATATCCTCATAGGTAAAGATTTATCATTATCAACATGAGCATTCGTAATAATCCAATAATAAGGAAATCTAACATTTTTTGTAGGAATACCCAATAAATCATAAGCTTTATTATTATATTCTATCGCTCCCTTAACAAACGTTGGTTTGACCTCCTTACCAATAATGCGATGCGACGTATATTCTTCCTTCTCAGCAAACGATTGCATTAATGCCCATATAGGTTTATTTGCCAGCTCACCGTGATGAAAAATCCGATAAAAATACACTCCTAAAAAAAATATTAAGCCTAAGCAAACCAATACCATGAGGCAGTTCTTACTCATTGATTAAAATCCGTAAAATTAGAAGGAACAGGGCCATTCTCAGGTGAAAACAATGGAGATGTATTTGATACTCGTGATGCTATCATTTCTACAGTAGCAGGAAGATACATTGGCATTCCATTATCACCACCTAGCGGATCAGTTGAAGTTAAAATTTCATTTATTGAATCTACTGAGACTCCCGCATGCAACATTGCCTCAATAACCATTGTTGCACAATTGTGCGTAAAATAGTTATAGTCACTTCTATCTACTTTATATTTTTCATCAATGTACTTAATCATTGCTTTCTCTTGTTCTGGCGTGGTTTTAATTGTATATATCCTCGTGCTTCTACGTTGTGCTTGTTCAGTTAAATAAGCTATGACACTCCCTCCACGTGGGGTAGCGGTTCCATAGCTATATACCCCTTTTCCAGTAAATGCCATCGCAGAATGCCCTAATGGATTACCACTCGTGGGTCCCCCAGCAAAAATAAGGGTATCCAAACCAAGTGGATCTATATTTATAGTTGGATTCCACGGATATTTATAAAGATTCCATCCCCCCGCAAGCCCGATTGGATCCTGCGTGATATACCTCCCCTGCAACGGGTCATAGTACCGGTGACGGTTGTAGTACAGCCCCGA